>WQWB01000011.1 GCA_009785555.1 Defluviitaleaceae bacterium
CTTTTACGTAAATTTTTTATTTTTATTTGACATTTCTTTAAACCTAACATATAATATGATCAAATACATGTAGAGGTGAACCCGTTTGATAATCCTTCCTTATTCTGTAACCTATATAATTAACGAACTTGAGAAGAACGGGTTTGAGGCCTTCGCCGTAGGCGGCTGCGTGAGGGATAGCCTGATGGGGCGCGAGTGCGCGGATTGGGACATAACCACAAACGCAGAGCCAAAAGAAGTGATCCGCGTATTTGAAGCACTTGGCAAGAAGGTTTTACCAACTGGCATTACGCACGGCACGGTTACGCTGATGCTGAAGGGTGCGCCTTATGAGATAACCACCTATAGGGTAGATGGGCGCTACAGCGACGGGAGGCGGCCGGATAGCATATCTTTCTGTAAGGATTTGAAAGAGGATTTGTCGCGCAGGGATTTTACAATAAATGCTATGGCTTTTTCACCGCGTACTGGGCTTGTGGATTATTTTGGCGGTAAGGCGGATTTGGCCGGCCGCGTTATTCGTTGCGTCGGGGACGCTTCGATGCGGTTTGGTGAGGATTATTTACGCATGATGCGGGCATATCGTTTTGCGTCTGTATTGGATTTTAATTTGGACGAAAATATACGCCGGGCGGTACTTAAAAACCGCGATAAATTAGCCGGCATCGCGGCGGAGCGGGTACGGATGGAGCTGGACAAGCTCATGTTGGCGGACGCGCACGACAAGTTTTTAATGTTTATGGAGGATTTGGGCTCCGTCGTATTGCCGGAGGTTTTTTGCCTTAAAAATATTCCGCAGAGAAACTGCTACCATTACTTAAATGTTTATGGCCACACGATGGAGGTTTTCCGAAATTCTGAAAGCGATTTAACCCAACGTCTGTGCGCTCTTCTGCATGATACGGGCAAAGCTGCCACAATGGCGGTTGACGAAAACGGGGACACGCGGTTCCCAGACCACGCGGCGGCTTCACGCGATATCGCGTTTAATATCATGAAGCGGTTGCGCTACGATAATGCCAGAATACAGGCGGTCACGGCGATTATACGCTTGCACAATGTGCCGAAACACGTATCTCGCACGTTATTAAAGCGCCGCATTAAATGCCGCGGCGAGGTGTTGACACGTCAATTGTATAAATTTGCCATTGCAGATTGTATGGGTAAAAATGATTACGCGCAGGAAGTTACTTTGCCGATTTTATATAATAATTTAAATGAATTGGAAGATATCATGAAAAGCGGCGAGGCTGTGCATATGACGGACCTTGCGGTTAATGGCTACGACGTAGGTATGGCACTTGGCATACGCGGAGGCGAGGAGATAGGCACGGCGTTAAACCGTTTGCTGGAAGTTGTGCACGAAAGGCCGGAGCTAAATAACAAAGGCGATTTGCTTGAAATAATTAAAAACGCAAAATAAATCTTGATTTATAAGTGTTTTCATGGTATATTACTAGATAATAAACGGCAAATAATTAAACAAATAGAAAGTGAGAATGTACTTATGCCAGATTTTTTAGATAAGTTAGTTGGTGGTTTTAACAAAGGCGTAGCTAAGGTGTCCGCAAATTCCAAGGCTTTGCTTGAAAAGCAAAAACTTAATTCGACGATCAATGCCTTGGAGAATGAGCGTAAACAGCTTGCCCAGCAGTTGGGTATGAAGGTATATGAGCAGTATATGGACTCCGACGGGGAAGTCGGTGCGATGGTGTTTACCGACGAAACGGCCGAGTTCGTCAATGAGATAAAAGCGCGGCTGGAAAAGATTGCCGACGTGCGTGCGCAGATCCGCCTTGTGGATGAGGCTGTCGCCGATGCCGTAGCTGCCGCGGAAGCGAAGAACGAAGCCAAAACCGAGGCCAAAAAGCAAAGGGAGGCAGAAGCAATTATTGCGGATGAAGATATGCCTGGCGTCATATGCGTTTGCGGCGCACAAAACCAGGAGAACGCTAAGTTCTGCGCTAAGTGTGGTACGCAGTTATAGTTTGTTTATGAAGATATTGTTTGTAACGGGCACCCGGCTCCGGAAAGACGTTTGTATCAAATCATATATGTGATTTGATGAGGGCTGAGGGAACCGCCTGTGGATATTACTGCAGGCTGAGGTTGTTATAAATAATGGAATTGTCCCAGTCGTGATGAGAGCGGTAGAGGAAGGTAGGGACATAATAATAGAAGGCGCAAGTTGCGTATCGAGTTTGCTGGATCGGTTGGCAGCTATATCTGTGATGGGAACAATGTTTTAGATACAGTTATGGATATAATCCGAGCTTATTAGTGTATTATGTTTTATGGGATTAAATCGGTGTAGTTTATTCTATGCCGATTTTTTATGTTTAGATTATATAGCGTAATGAAGTTAGAATGATATTTAGTGAACGGACGGGCTCTCTTGTTTGCTTCGCAAACGCCCGGGTGGCACTCCGCGTTGCTGCGCAATTGGCAAACGAACTTGAGTGACAGCGTACTTTGTCCGTGAACTTAGTAGCAATTTAATCTTCATTTAGTTATAAATTAACTTCCCCAAAATCGTCGGGATTTTTTTATGCGTTGATGATATAATAACCTTACTTCCGGAAGATAGTTTAGCGAAAGGAGCGGAAATAATTGGATTATACAATGGATGTATGCAATATCGCCGCGTGGATTGAAAGCAATGTGCGGCAGAGGATTGATTATACTGAAATGGAAAGGGCCGTCGGGTACTCGTATCATCACATACGCGATTTCTTTAAGCGGGTTACCGATGTGTCGTTGACGCGTTACATCCTTGCGCGCCAGGTTGCCAACGCGGCCTTTGAGATCCGGCATAACAAGAAGAATATGACGGCGATTGCAGATGAACTCGACTTTTCGAATACGGAAACTTTCACTAGGATTTTTAATCGCGTTGTGGGCTTGACGCCATCGCAATTCAAGAAGTCGGACTATTTGTGCGGGCGGCAGATTATTTGCCCTGGAGTGTATGCACCCGTCATCCTCAACCATGATAATCCGATATTTACCCTCCAACATATCAAGGAGGTAAATGCGATGAGCGAAATGAAGAAAACTGCCGACAGCTGTGTGCTGTACGGCGTACCGAAGGTGCATTTCGGCCGTGAGGTAGATGGACGTGAGCAAAATTTCCCATTCCCCATGTGCCTGCAGGCTGTGTTTAACTATATGGGGCAGAATATTAGCTATACCGAGCTTTTAGCTTATACAGGCGAAGCGTTCCGCCAACGGTGGGAGGCCGGGGGTTGGAGTCCGGCTGCCATAGATCCGCGCTATCTGTATGAGAGGCCGCACGAAACTTACGAACGCGGTTTTAATGGTGCCGGCCGCAAACTTACTGTTTCCGTGGCGAACGACAATGTAAAATCTATAAATAAGGAGAAAGTCACTGCCTTGATCAAATCCGAAATAGATTGCGGTAGGCCAGTAATCGCGCTAGGCGTCGTCGGCCCGCCGGAGGCTTGTATAATAACGGGATACAGGGACAACGGGGATACGTTGTTGGGTTGGAGCCTGTTCTCCGACTGGGAGGATTGTGGAACTGACGAATCGGGCTACTTCGTAAAGAATGACTGGTTGGCCGAGGGTTTGATGGTATTCGGCGAAGGGGTAGGGGAACGACCATCTGACCTAGAGGTACTCGAAAACGCGCTGTGGATGCTTGAAACGGAGGATGTAAATACTTACGATGGCACTTGGCTCGTGTACGGCGGCACAAAGGCGTACGAGGCATGGGCGGCGGCTCTTGAAGCGGAGTACTTTGACCAAGGCGGCGCAGATATGGGCCACGGAGACGGCGAGAAGATGGTTCTTGAAGGGCGTGCGTATGCGGCGGATTATATGGTATTATTGGCGCAGAAACACACCGGCTTGGCCGCAGAGTTTAAAGAATGCGCGCGCCTGTTCCAATCAACTGTAAGTTCCGTGCGGGAGGTGCATAACCTGCGGTGCCAGCACGGCCTGGCGAACGCGGAGACCCGCGGGCAGATGGCGGATCTTATACGCAAAGCGGCACAGCACGACCAGGCGGCGGCCAACGTAATAAAGGCAATTATCGTGAAAATGGGTGGTAATGTTAAGCTGAAATAGTTACTAGGTACATGTAGGGGTGGCAATTTGCCACCTCTTTCAATGGTTATTATATCTGATTTTTCCTGTTCAAGCATCCTGTTACCTCCATGTCTATAAATACAACCCTAAAGCATTCGCCGCTCTAAGGTTGTGTCTACTGTATTTAATATGACTAAACCGCAATCGCTGCTTTTTCCATAAAGCAATCAAGAAATTCCTCATTTACACTTTGTCTATTTAAGTTGCGTTTTTCACAAAGATAGTATAATTCCTCAACGGCTGAATAGGGGAAATATAGTGTATTAAGTGGTTTGAAAATATCTTTACTTGCTTCTTTTATAACGTGTTGTCTGTCATCGTCGGCGGCAACAATAACATATCGAGTTTGGAACTTTGGTAGCTTTGCTTGAAAATTCAACATTCTCGTCAAGCCGCTCGTTACGCCTGTGCTATGCTCCACTTCCATAATTGCAGGCATTAAACGGTGGTTTTGAAACCAAATACAATCAATAAATAGTCCGGCTTGAACCGCTCCCTCGTGAGGATATACCATTGGTTCTTCTTGTAGCGTTTTTACAATTCCGCTTTGCTCGATTAGTGGTTTTTCGTTATAGATTATCCCTTTATCGTTTTGTGCTATCCATGTACGAAATCCTAAATGCAAACCAATAAGATACAAAGCAATTTGAATTTGCGTATGTCGTCTTTGTACGTTTATATCAATATCTGCATTTTCTATACCAGTAGGTAGAACTAAGTCATATGTGACAGACCTCATAGGAATTTCACTTATAGCAAGGTTTGTTTCTTTTTGAACTAAAACGCCATTTCTATGTGGCTCTGATGGAATCCACATCAAATGCTTGTGACCATTCTTTATTTCTACACTCCCGGCAATATCTTCAACACGCCCCGGATAACAAAAGTAAAATTGTGGTGTATGGGCGATAAGTGTTTCAAGAACTGAACGAGTGTTATAGCTTGCTCCAAGTACCCGGTCAATGTTTATAGGTTGATTTTCCGTAAAAGCATTTGCCACTCGCCAAATTAACTGACTTGATATACTCTCTATTTTTGCATCTTTTTCTGCTGTTCCTTTTGATGGATCCCAACGCTTGAAAGTTATACTGCCCTCTGGCAACGTAACATCAATAATACGGATAAGCCCTTTAGTCTTTGGACTGATATAGTTATAGGCTTGATTTTTAGGTAACTGACGTATAGCTGAAACTAAATTTGCTGCTGTTATTCGTTGCATATATTATCCTCCAAAAAATATCGTATTGTTTTAGCTATGCCGTCCGATAAAAGAAATGGAACTCCATTCCCGATTGTCTTAAACATATCGGTAAGTGTCATGGTTTGTGGTAATTCAAATTCCTTTGGTAGCGATTGTATCGCCATAGCTTCTGCGGCAGAGATACGTCGCTCTTTATATGGGTGCAGATGAACTTCATTATTTCCATACGCGGCGGTAGGTGAGTAACGGTGACGATGAAGTCTTTTATATGATTTTCGGCTTACATCACCCTCTGAAACTGTACGCATTTTATCAATTCCGCTACGTGGGATAAAATGCGCCTTTGAGTTAGGGTGATTATCTACATCATTTCTTTCAAACCAGAATTGAACTGTTAGTGGTGTCATAGTTTCGTCTATTGTTAAGTCTATATTCTCGCCAAAATCGTTCGTAATGCTCCACTGCATACCTTTTATTTCGTCAGCGTTGTGAGTAGCAAATTTTGTCCACGGAAAGGCAGTTATTTCACCGGATACCGCCACGTTTTCACGAAGAATACCATTTTTAATGCCAACCATTAAAATACGCTCTCTGTCCTGTGGAACTCCAAACTCAAGTGCGTTACAAAGACGTTCAGTCGTTGAGTACCCTGCTTTTTTCAATTTTGCTTTTAATTCTTCATAAAATGCCCGATGCCTTGCTGTACTCCATAAGCCTTTGACATTTTCAAACAAAAAGAAATCCGGCATAACATCTACAATGAGGTCTATGTAAGCGAGTGATAATTTTCCATTTACACCTTCGCCACCTTTGTTTTTCCCGGCAATCGAAAAATCGGGACAAGGTGGTCCGCCGATAAAACCAACAAGAGAACCTTCACTCTGGGTTTTATCTACAAGCTTTTGCAAATCTTTTTTTCGACCATTAAGAAAATCATTTATATCAAAATTATAATAGCCATATTTAGGTTCTGGCATATCCATTTTTGCACGAGAATATTTATAGGCATCTAAAAAAGACTGAGAAATTTCGTTCACGAAAGCCACTTCATAGCCTTCATTCTCAAATCCTAAATCTAAAAAACCGCTTCCAGAAAAAAATGAAAAAATAACAGGGTTTTTCTGTTCTAACCTACACTTATTTAATTTTGAAATTGTATTGGTCATAATAAACCCTCACTTTAATTTGAATATATTATTCAACCTTTAATTGCTTTGCTGCTTTTGTTCTTCCATCAATAGGTTTTGGTGCGTTTTTCGGTATTAGCCACACTCGCCCAAGACGAGTTGCGCCTACTACCTGCCCTTTAGCACATAATTCTTGTACACGGCGAACTTTAATACCCCACTTAACGCTCGCTTCTTCAGGGTTAATCCATTCCAAATTCATGCACACGCTCCTTGCTAATAAAAGTTCAAATTCCCTCAAAGTAATTATACCACGCCAAAACGTGGGATACAATAGAAAGATTTGAAATTTGCTATGACCAAAATGTTAAATATCTATTTACTACCTTGACAACATTTCACAAAAAATCCTCCTGTTAAATATATTCAAAATATTTTGTGATTATATTGTAACAGGTATATTCTGTAGGTATAATGGCTTTTTATTTGATAAAGGCTCAAACGTGAGTTGAGTTATGCAAATGCTTGGCATATACATCAAACAACGCCGCCACAACGCCGTCCACCGTGTGCAGGTCAGGCGGGATGGCGAAGCCTTTTTTTATAAGTTCCTGCGTGAGAAGTGCCGCCTGCGGGGCAGAGAGACCCATGGATATCAGTTCTTCTGTATTTTGGAATACGAGGTGGGGTGGATCGTCCATAACAATCCTGCCTTCGTTTATAACAATCAGGCGGTTGGTGAGCTTGGCGATATCTTCCATACTGTGGGAGACGAGGATGACTGTGATGCCCGTCCGCTCATGCATTTGCTTTATATTTGACAGGATCTCGTCCCGCCCGGCGGGGTCGAGGCCGGCTGCAGGTTCGTCCAAAATAAGCACTTCCGGCTGCATGGCGAGGACGCCGGCTATGGCTACTCGGCGCTTTTGCCCGCCAGAGAGGTCAAACGGCGATTTTTCCGCAATTTCCGGCGTAAGGCCGGTTAGATCAAGTGCCTTCCGTACGCGTTCGTTGATTTCTTCTTTAGAAAAACCCATGTTTTTTGGCCCAAAGGCAATATCGTCCCGCACTGTGGCCTCAAAGAGTTGCTGTTCTGGATATTGGAAAACAAGGCCGACGCGGCGGCGCACTTCCTTTAGTTTTGATTTGTCAGCGTGGATGTCTTCGTCGTCCAAAAGCACTTGGCCGCTTTCCGGCTTTAGAAGGGCGTTAAGCTGCATGATAAGCGTGGACTTGCCGGAGCCCGTCCTGCCGATAAGGCCCGTAAACTCGCCCGCGCCGAAGGATAGGCTAACTCCGTCCAAAACGCGCTTGGCGAAGGACGTGCCTTTGTTGTATGTGAAGGTAAGGTTTTTTATTTCGAGTTTTTTAGTCGGCAAAGTTCTTCCACCATTTCATTTATTGTAATTATATCCGTTTTGATCGGTACGCCGTGTGCGGCCAGCCTTTCCGCAATCTCCGTAACCTGCGGCACGTCAAGCCCGAGCGCGCGTAGTTTCTGTGGATGCGAAAAAACCTCACGCGGGGTGCCTTGCATAACTACCGCGCCTTCGTCCATCACGAAGACTTTGTCTGCCAGTACGGCCTCTTCCATGTAATGTGTGATGAGGAGTACGGTGATGCCGCTGTTTTTATTTAGGCCGGAGACGGCGGCAAGCACTTCCTTGCGGCCGATTGGGTCAAGCATGGCCGTCGGTTCGTCCAAAATCAAAAGGTTAGGGTGCATGGCCAACGCGCCGGCGATACACACGCGCTGTTTCTGCCCGCCCGAGAGGAAATGCGGCGAATGCAGGGCGTATTCGCTCATATTGACGAGTGAGAGCGCATTGTCAACACGCTTTCGGATTTCCTCCGTCGGTACGCCTAAGTTTTCCGGGCCGAAGGCGATATCGTCTTCAACGATTGTGGCGATTATTTGGTTATCCGGGTTTTGAAAGACCATGCCTGCGTTTTGCCGTATGTTCCAAACGTTTGCTTCGACGCAGGTGTTAAAGCCATTGACGACAAGTTCACCTGACGACGGCGTGAGTAGCGCGTTAGTTAGCTTGGCAAAAGTTGACTTGCCCGATCCGTTACGCCCGAGGATGGCGACGAACTCGCCGGCCTGCACGTCAAGGTTCATATCCTTAACGGCGTTTATGAGTTTTATATCGCCGTTTGCGCCTTTGTTGTCGGCATCCACTACAACGGCCTTATAATCAAAAGATACGTATTTGGCTGAGATCATAAAGCAATTTTTCCTATCAATACTTGCTCATTTTTAATTTCAATATCTGGAAAAGAGCGGTAAAAGCGTTGTGCTTCGTCGTTTCTTGCGGCGATCAAGAAATACTCTTTCGCTCCGACTGAAGCGGCATATTCTTTCATTTCTTTGATAAGCAGTTTCCCAGCACCTGTGTGCCGGTTATTTTTCAGGACATAAATCCAATCAACAAAAGCACGTATCTCAGGGCTGAAAGCAAGTACGGGCAGAATCGTAAAATCCAGCCTTCCTATAATGCAGCCGTCGTCGGAAATGCATAGAAGGCATTTTGCCGAATTATAAGCGGGGGTTTTAATGGCCGTAGCCGTTGAAAGGCGCAGAACCTCAATGTCAAGTGGGGTGATGAAAATATCGGTGTCAGTTTCCCTTGCTTTTATTTCAAATTCTATGAGCGCGTCAAGGTTTTTTGCGGATAAAAATTCTGTCCTCATTTTAGATTGCCTCCAGGTACCGATGCCCGTGTTCATCAATAAAGCACTTACGGCCCTTTATGTTGTTACCTAAAAGCACGTCAAACATTTCGACGGTTTTTGCGGCGTCTTCTGCAGTAACTTTTATTAGGCGGCGCGTTTCCGGGTTCATCGTAGTTTGCCACATCATTTCCGGCTCATTCTCACCAAGGCCTTTGGACCGTTGGATCGCGTATTTACCGCCAAGTTTTTTTATGATGGCGTCACGGTCTCTGTCGCTGTAGGCGAAATGCGTGTTTTTTCCGGATGTTATTTCGTACAGCGGCGTTTCTGCGATATAAACCTTGCCTGCGTTTATTAGGCCAGGCATAAGTGTGTGGAACATTGCCAAAAGCTCCGTGCGGATGTGGAAACCGTCCACGTCGCCGTCTGTGCAGATTATAACGCGACGCCAGTTCAGCCTTGCTATGTCAAAGGAGTTCATGTCCTTGGCACCTCGGCTCTTAACCTCAACGCCGCAACCCAAAACACGGATAATGTCTGTAATGATGTCGTTTGCGAAAACCTTTGTCAGGTCAGCCTTAAGGCAGTTTAAAATCTTGCCGCGGATGGGGATGACGGCTTGAAACTCCGCATCGCGGCCGAGTTTGCAAGAAGTGAGCGCGGAATCGCCCTCAACTATATAAATCTCGCGGCGGTCAACATCCTTAGTGCGGCAGTTTACGAACTTTTCCACGCGGTTCGCCAAATCTACGCCGCTTTGAAGTTGCTTTTTTATGTTTAGGCGCGTTTTTTCGGCGGATTCGCGGCTGCGTTTGTTGATTAAAACTTGCGCCGCGATTTTCTCCGCATGCGCTTTGTTTTCGATAAAATATACGTTTAGTTGCTTTTTCAAAAAGTCTGTCATCGCGTCTTGGATGAATTTGTTGTTTATGGCCTTTTTAGTTTGGTTTTCGTATGAAGTTATATTGGAAAATGAACTTGAGACTAAGAGTAAAGAATCCTCGACATCCGCAAAGGTTAGCTTCTTTTCGTCTTTTTTGTATAAGCTGTTTTCCTTGGCAAAACTATCTATGCAAGACAAAAACGCCGTGCGTACGGCCTTGTCCGGTGAGCCGCCGTTTGTTAGGAAAGATGTATTGTGATAATATTCAATTAAGTTAATTTCGTTGGTAAAGCAGAAGACGATATCGGCTTTTAGGTTATATTCTGGCTTGTCGTCCCTATCACGGCCGCGCGTTTTTAAAGTAAAATGCGTGGGAGGTGAAATATACGAGTCACCCGCCAGTTCCTGCAGATAACCAACAATTCCGTCTGGGTAGATGAAAATGAACTCCTCGTTCGTCTTTTCGTCCTTAAAATAGAACTGTATGCCCGCGTTTACTATGGCCTGGCGCTTAAGTGTCTCCGTGAAATACTCTTGAGGGATAGCTATATCCGTAAATACGTTTAAGTCCGGCTTCCATGTTTGGATAGTGCCCGTATCCTCGCCTTTTTCAAGCGGAACTTTTTTAAGACCGCCAATGTTCTCACCGCGCATGAAGTTTAAGGTGTACCTAAACCCGTCGCGCTTGGATATAACCTGCATATACTCGGACGCGTACTGTGTGGCACACGCGCCAAGGCCGTTAAGGCCTAAGCTGTATTGGTAGTTTTCGCCCTCGGCGTTGTCGTATTTGCCGCCGGCGTACAGCTCGCAATATATCAGCTCCCAGTTATACCTGTTTTCCAGCGGGTTATAGTCCACCGGCACGCCGCGGCCAAAATCCTCCACTGTAACGGAATCATCCGCATGGCGCGTAACGCGGATTTCGCTGCCGTAGCCTTCCTGAGCCTCATCAATGGCGTTGGCGATGATTTCCAAAATGCTGTGCTGGCAGCCTTCTATCCCGTCGCTTCCAAATATAACGGAAGGGCGCAGGCGTACGCGATCCGCGCCTTTTAACTGTTTTATACTTTCATTTGTGTATGATGTGTTTTGCTTAGTTGGCATTTATGGTTTTGCTTCTTTCTTGGTATTGGTATTGGTATTCGCTTAATCCTGAGGCACTCCGCTTCGCTTCGTAATTGATTGCGGGTCAACTTAGAGTAAATTCGAGATCCCGGGTCAAGCCCGGGATGCGAATTTACTCTAAGTAGCCCGCAATGACGGTGCGTACTTTGATATCAAAAACTTAATTATTAATTTTATTTACAGATATCCCCAATTCCTTCAAATACGCATCATCTGCCGCGCCGGGTGCGTCGGTAAGGGGGCAACGCGCATCCTTGGTTTTGGGGAAGGCGATAACCTCGCGTATGTTTTCCGCCCCGGTCATAAGCATCGCTATCCTGTCCACGCCTAGGGCGATACCGCCGTGCGTGGGTGCGCCGTATTTGTACGCTTCTATCATGTGACCGAAGCGTGTATCGATTTCCTCTTCGGATAATCCCAAGGTTTTAAACATACGGCGCTGCATATCGGAGTTCGTTATGCGGATGCTTCCGCCGCCCAGTTCGTAGCCGTTAAGCACGACGTCGTAGGCTTGCGCGCGCATTGCGCCAGGGTTTGTCTCGAACAGGTCGGCATCTTCTGGCATCGGAGCGGTGAATGGGTGGTGCACGGCGTTCCATTTGCCGGTTTCCTCGTCCTGCTCCAGGAGGGGAATGTCGGTTATCCATAAAAACCTATATTCATCTTTAGAGATAATATCTAAACGCCGTGCCATTTCATTTCGTAAATTGCCTAACGCGTCCGCGACTATGCCGTTTACTCCCGCGCAAAGGATAACAAGGTCATTCGGCTCTGCTTTAAACGCGGATAGAATTTCCTTAAGTTTATCGTCATTTACGAATTTTGATACAGAAGATTTAACTTCGCTGTTTTCGGACAGGGAGATAAAGATTAAACCTTTTGCCTTAAACGTCCTCACGTATTCCTGGAGTGCATCCTGTTGTTTGCGCGGCAGAGCGGCTTGCCCGGCGACTTTGATACCCCTGATACTTGATTTGCTTTCAGCTAGGGCAGCATTAAACACTTCAAACTCCGTGCCGCTGCAGATTTTTGTAACATCATGTATCTCCATGCCAAAGCGCAGGTCGGGCTTGTCGCTTCCGTAGCGCGCCATAGCCTCTTCGTAACCCATTCGCATCAAAGGCAGGGGTACATCTATGCCGATTGCCTCCTTAAAGACGGTGGCAAGCATACGCTCCGTGTTATCAAAAATGTCTTCACGGTTTATAAAGCTCATTTCGACGTCTAATTGCGTAAATTCTGGCTGACGGTCACCCCTGCTGTCCTCATCACGGAAACATCTGGCGATTTGGAAGTACCTGTCAAACCCGCCAAGCATCAGTAGTTGCTTAAACTGCTGCGGCGATTGTGGAAGCACGTAAAAATCGCCTGGCGAAACGCGGGACGGCACCATATACTCCCTCGCACCTTCCGGCGTACCTTTCGTCAGCGTCGGTGTCTCTATTTCGATAAAACCATTTGCGTTGTAAAACTCACGGATGGCACGGTTGAGTTTGTGGCGGACGAGGAAGTTTTGCTGCATCTCCGGGCGGCGCATGTCTAGGTAACGGTACTTAAGGCGGAGCGCTTCGTTCACGCCGTCCGTACCGATTTGGAAGGGCGGGGTTTCGGCTGAGTTTATGATTTGCAGTTCGTCCGCAATAACTTCAATTTTGCCTGTTGCCATGTCGGGGTTTATGTCTTTTTCTGCGCGAAGGGTGACTGTACCGCGAATGGCAAGTACATACTCGTTTTTAACGGTTTTTGCCGTTTCAAAAACGGCGACGGAAGTTGTGTTTTCGTTTAATGAAATTTGGACTAAGCCTGTTCTGTCTCTTAAAGCGATAAAGATAAGCTGGCCGAGTTTACGCGTGTTGTGCGCCCAGCCGTATAAAGTTACATGCTGGCCGGCGTGAGCTTCTGTTATATCGGTGCAATAGTGGGTGCGTTTGGATATATTGTTTGTCATATATATCAACTCCTTATATTATTTTGTTGCGGCATGTTTCGCCGAAATTGAAGCTTCAGAGTTTACAAGTAGTGCCGTGTATTTCAACACACGCTTTTCTTGCCTTTGGGTTTCGTTTATAAATGTATGATGTAACTTGTAATTCGCAATGACGTTCGAGTCATAAGCTACCCTAATAAGAATACAGCTATCTCAGATATAGGTTGAATTTCCTGCTCACCCGTTACCATATTTTTAACATTCACGTTACCGCTTGCCACCTCGTTATCACCGATTATAATAGCATAACCCGCGTCGATTTTGTCGGCATATTTCATTTGGTTTTTCATGCTTTTACCGCAGATGTCAAGTTCAACAGGGATGCCGGCGCGGCGTAGCTGCTGTGTGAGGCCGTACGCTGCTTTCTTTCCATCGTCACCCAAAAATCCGATGTATGTTAGTTTCGCTTCATCTTCACCAATCTTTTTCTTCTGTTCCTCGATTATCAGTAAAAGGCGTTCCAAACCCATTCCAAAGCCAACTGCCGGGGTGGGTGGGCCGCCGCAATCCGCCATCAACCCGTCGTACCTGCCGCCGCCGCAAAGCACGGCCTGCGCGCCAAGATCCGTGGATACAAACTCAAATACCGTGCGCGTATAGTAATCTAACCCGCGTACAAGACCGTTATCGACTACATAGTCAACCCTCAATAAATCGAGCAACTTTAAGACACCGTCAAAATGTGCTGCGCATTCCTCGTCCAAAGCGGATAGGGATGATGGCGCACCTTGGATCACTTCTTTGCATGAGGGGTTTTTGCAATCCAATACTCGGAGAGGGTTTTTTACCAAACGCGTGGCGCAAAGGTCGCAGAGATTATGTTTCCGTTCTTCCATAAAGGACAGCAAAACCCTGTTATATGTGGCACGGCAATCCTTACAACCAATGCTGTTGAGGTGTACGGTTATGCCGCCGACGCCGATTTGGCGCAATAATTCGTATGCGACGGAGATAACTTCTGCCTCGCATTCAGGCCCGGCCGCGCCATAATACTCAACCCCAAATTGGGTGTGCTGGCGGTAGCGGCCTTTTTGCGGGCGCTCCGCGCGGAAATTGGGTTGGATGTAATACAATTTGACGGGCGACGGAAGTGATTGCATCCCGTTCTCTATATACGCCCGTGCGGCATTTGCCGTGCCTTCCGGGCGCAGTGCGTACAGCCTGCCGCCCGCGTCGTTAAATGTAAACATCTCTTTTTGTACTATATCGCTTGTTTCACCAACGCCGCGTATGAAAAGGTCGGCGTATTCGTATATCGGTGTGCGGATTTCGTCAACTCTAAAAATAGCGCAAAGGGTGTGTATCGCGGCTTCTAATTTGCGCCAATTTTTTGTTTGTTCCCCGTAAAAATCGTTGGTTCCCTTAGGTTTTGAAAAAGTCATCAAACAATACTCTCTTTCTATCAATCATTTCGTCAATACGCGAAACATATTCATCCAAGCTCTTAAGGTTAAACGCGCGGGCTATTTTGTTGCTGGCGGCACCCATTACTTTGGTAACCGCACCGGCACCGGCGGCGTAGATAGGTTTTGCCTCTGTCATCGTAATAAAATTATAGATGCATTCCTTATTTGGTAATGAATAACCTACGTTCTCAAAATTTCCCGCCATATTCTTCTGACGGTACATGTAATATGGTGATAAACCCATATTACGGCAGTTGTCGGCGGATATTTTCAGCATCTGCTCAACCTCTGCCGTATTACAATGCGTTGTGCCGCCGCTTTCCGCGTAACGCCCGTGGGTGTGGTTAAGCGTTGCTGCGCGCTTTAAGGCCAGAGTGTGCACTGTAATTGCTGCGGGGCGTAAGGTTAGTAGCTGTTCCATAGTATTTGCGACATCATCAGCCGTTTCGTCTGGCAGGCCAAGGATTATATCGCAGTTTATATTATCAAACCCCATCTGAACGGCCTTGTTATATATTTTGAAAAACGTATCGGAAGTATGATTTCTGCCGACACGCTCTAATGTTTTGTCGGAAAACGTTTGTGGATTGAGCGAAAGGCGGGTAACGCCGTAGTTCTGCATTACTATAAACTTTTCGTCGTCCAAACTGTCCGGGCGGCCAGCTTCAACGGTAAATTCATAGGCATTGCAAAAATTGGTGCGTATGAAGTTCAACAGCTTATCCAAAAGCTGGACGGTGAGGGCGGTCGGTGTTCCGCCGCCTATGTATACGGCAGTGATGTGGTGGTCGTGTTTTTGAATTTTTTCGG
This sequence comes from Defluviitaleaceae bacterium, assembly GCA_009785555.1. Taxonomy (GTDB): domain Bacteria; phylum Bacillota; class Clostridia; order Lachnospirales; family WRAX01; genus WQWB01. The sequence goes on from WQWB01000011.1 coordinate 15,329, forward strand.
CTATAAACGCAAGTTCTCTAAGGAGAACTTCAACGTAATTGTCCATCATGTGAATGGATTTTGCGGCGGGGTAGGACGGAAATGAACAGTACGTGCATTTGCTTGGACAGAAGGGGATGCTGATGTATATGGCTGCATCGCGCGGGGTGGACGAGGCCAGATATCTGAGCTCTGCCGCCGAGACCTCCTGCACTAAAAGAGCCTTAGGTGCCTCAACCAAGTACGCGTCCCGCAAATATTCCGCCGTACCTCCATCCGTAAGCAGTTTGGCCGGGCGCACGCCGGTAAGCGTACCCCATGACGGGCGTATTCCAGTAACCTCTGTAAGTGCATTATAAATTGAAGCGGCGGCGGCTTGTGTATTGGATTTTTTGCTGTTATCCTTGGCCGTGGATGAATGTGCCGTGATTAGTTTTGCTTCGCAGTAAACTTCCGCTGTAAAAACATTGGAATTTTGGCTGGAAACAATGCACCTGCCTTGGCCAGGTACAGCGGCAAGCCGTGAGTATCCCTGGTTTGGGTAAAAAACCTGTATTACCGTTTGTACGGCGTGTTCAAAATCGTGGTTTATAAGGCAGAAATCCATAGACTATCCTCGGACATATGGGTTTTTGGCTTTTTCGTGTTCTATCGTGGTATCTTCCATATGGCCTGGTAGGACAGCTGTTTTTGGCGGAAGTTTAAACAATTTATTTGAAATTGAGGTCAACAGCTCGCCGCTGTCTCCCGTTGGCAGATCATGCCTGCCTACGCTTTCGTGGAACAAAGTGTCACCGGTAAACAGTAAGCCTGCCCCAGCGTGGTAAAAACAACACGAGCCGGATGTATGCCCCGGCGTGTGCAATACCAGAAGCGTTGCATCGCCAACGAGGATAGAATCACCGTCCTCAAAAAATCCATCAGCCTCGATTTTATCAAACGCAAAGCTTTTGACTGGGTCAAGAAGTAAATCTCGATCATTGCTATGCGACAAAACCTTTATATTAGGGTATTTATTCCGTAAATACCCAATCGCGCCGGTGTGTTCGTAGTGGCCGTGTGTGAGCAGCACGTGTGTCGGCGCAAGCCCGCGGCCTGCAATGGCCGACGAAATGGCCGCACCGTCGTACCCGGGGTCTATTATGACGCAATCCTTACAACTTTCTTCGCCGCTCCATAAAATATAAGAATTAACCTGTAAGGGGCCTACAGTAATTTTAACATACTTCATATTTTAACCTACCGTCCTCTTAATTTCTATAATTCCGCGAATATTGTTAAGTTTAACGCCAAGTATTTCCAGCTTTGCGCGCCCGCTGACGTAAAACGACACGCGAACCACGTCTGTAGTGTCGTTTCTATGGGTACTTAGGGAGTTTAAGTCGATCCGTTCGTCGGCGAAAACGCCTGTAATATCGTGCAGAAGCGCTTTGCGGTTATGTGCGGTGATATCAAGCGATGCGAGGAAAAAAGAAGTTTTGTCGTCCTCGCTGATATCCCATTCTATGATTAAAAGCCGCTTACGTCCCGTTTCGTCTAGGTTTAGTACGTTGTTGCAATCGGATTTATGAACGGTTACGCCGCGCCCGCGTGTGATGAAGCCGACGATACCGTCCCCCGGCATGGGGTTGCAACAGTTTGGCAGACGTACGGCCATGTTACCTAAACCCTCAATCGTAACGCCGGATTTGTTGCTGTGCCTAACGAGCTTCTTCGGTGCTTCATTGACAAGGCGGATAATCTCCTCGTCGCTTTCGCCGGATCTGCTCATGGCCTTTTTATGCGATTGTAGGAGGCGGTTTATAACCTGGCTTTCGCTGATATCGCCGTGGCCTATAGCAGAGCAAAGCGTGTCCCATTCCATAAAACTGTACCGTTCAAGGACGTTTTCGATATATGCCGGGTTTATCAAGGTTTCGATGGATAAACCGTGCTTTTCGGCTTCGGCTTCAAGCAGGCGCTTACCGAGGATTATGTTGTCATCCTTCTTTTGTTTGCGGAACCAGGCATTGATCTTCGCGCGGGATTTTGACGTTTTGCATAGGCGCAGCCAATCCGGGCTTGGACCTTTGGGTATATTGCTTGTTATTATTTCAATTTGGTCGCCGCTTATAAGCTGCGTACCAAGTTGAACGATACGGCCGTTTATTTTTGCACCAACCATGCGGTTACCCAAGTCTGAGTGCACTTCATACGCGAAGTCGATGGGTGTTGCGCCCTCCGTAAGCTCTACCGGCATACCTCTTGGGGTAAGACAGTAGATACGCCCGTTATAAGGGTTGAAGTCGTTCCTTATTTCGTCAAGGTACTCTTTGCTGCTTGAGAAATCTTGCTGCCAATCCATCATGGAGCGCAGCCAGCGTATCTCCTTCTCCTCCGTCGTGCCGCCGATGCCGCCGCTTTTGTACTTCCAATGCGCAGCGACACCAAGCTCGTTGATTATCTCCATTTCCTGCGTCCGTATCTGTATCTCAAACTGCTCGCCGTTAAACAGCAGGGTATTGTGGATGCTTTGGTACCCATTAGCCTTCGGCGTACTCACATAATCCTTAAATCGCCCCATAACCGGCGTAAAGACAGAAGACATGATGCCGTTTACATAGTGGCAGCGCAAATCGCTGTCAACGATAACCCTTACGGCGTACAGGTCGTAGATCTCATCCAATGTTTTGTCTTTTTGCTTCATCTTTTTATAGATGCTGTAAAAGTGCTTTGGGCGGCCGTATACCTGGCCTTGCTCGTTGTTCGCCAAAAGTGCCTCTTCGATTTTCGCTATAAGGTTTTGGATGAAGTTATAGCGGTCGTTCTGCTTTTTGGATATCTGCTCCTTCATGTCTTGGTAGGCATCCGGCTCGCCGTAGCGGAAGGCCAAATCTTCAAGCTCGTAACGCAACTTGGATATGCCGAGCCGTTCAGCTATCGGCGCGTAGATATACATTGTTTCGGTGGCTTTGCGCTTTTTATGCTCTTCCGGCATGTGTTTTATGGTACGCATGTTGTGAAGCCTGTCCGCAATTTTGATTATAACGACACGCGGATCGTTTGCCGTGGCGATTATCATTTTGCGGTAGGTGTTCGCTTGGTTGTCTTCCTTGGACGTAACGGTGTCAAACCCGTCGTGAGTCTCGTCCACGCTGTCCAGCTTCGTAACGCCGTCAACAAGCGCGGCCACGCCTTTGGAAAACTTCTCCTCAAGCTCTTTATATGTTACGTCGGTATCCTCTAAAACATCGTGGAGGATAGCGGCGACTATCGTGTCGCTGTCCATTTCGATGGTTGTCAGTATTTTAGCGACTTCAAGAGGGTGGTTGACGTATGCCTCGCCGCTTTTGCGCGTTTGCCCGGCATGGGCTTTAAGCGCAAGCTCATAAGCCCTTTTTATCGCGGATAAATCCATGGAAGGGTTATATATTTTAGAATTTTCTATTATGTCATAATAAATTTGTTCCGGCGCGGCGGCCGGCATGTCAGAATCGATACCCATAATAATGCTCACTTATACATTTTTTCATCTTATTATACCCATTTTACCCATAAACGTCAACTAATTTCTGCTCTATAGAGGAATGTTCATAGAACAACTACATTCGTTGTTATTTCAAAGTAATTCCTCTATATAAAAACATGTTGACTTTAACTCGGCAAAATAGTATATTTTTACCATAAGAGATATTTTGCCGGGAGGATAAAATGAGCAGTAAACTTAACATAAACCAAAACTTAGTAAGCAGCAGCCGCGCCAGTGCGAAGGAAATTGCGGATGGCGTTTTTTCATACGTCACAAAGCATACGACTACGACGACGGAGCGTGCCGTAGCGCGCCTGCTCGGTGTAGACGGCGTGAGCGGCGACGTCCCTTACCCCAATATCCTGGTAGAGCATTTAGCCGCCAACAACGCGCTTGGTGAGGGTGTTGCGTACCATCTTGGTAATGCCATGTTAAATACGGGGCTTTCTCCCGCGGATATAGCGCGCGAAGTTGCGGAGAATAAGTTAGATATCTTTAAATTAAAGCGGAGTGACATAAAGGACGTTGTTTTAGCGATAAGCCCGATAGCCCGTGAAACGGTTGCTTTTATCGGCCGCAACCGCGCAGATAGGGAACGGTACCTTGAGAGGTACGGCGACAAGAGCGGGCCGTTATTATATGTTATCGTTGCTACGGGCAATATATATGAGGACATTGTGCAGGCTAAGGCGGCAGCACGCGGTGGGGCGGACATTGTGGCGGTTATCCGTTCCACGGGGCAGTCGCTTTTGGATTTCGTGCCCTTCGGCGCGACGACGGAGGGGTTTGGCGGCACGTTCGCAACGCAGGAAAATTTCCGCCTAATGCGGCAAGCCCTTGACGAGGTGTCTGAGCAGGAAGGGCGTTATATCCGGCTATGTAACTACTGCAGCGGTCTCTGTATGCCGGAAATCGCCGCAATGGGGGCGTTAGAGCGGCTGGACGTTATGCTTAACGACGCGCTTTACGGTATACTATTCCGCGATATAAACATGAAGCGTACGATGATAGACCAATTCTTCTCGCGCGTTATCAACGGATTTGCCGGGGTTATCATAAATACGGGTGAAGATAATTACCTCACGACCGCCGATGCGGTGGAAGAGGCGCACACTGTACTTGCCAGCCAGTTTATCAACGAGCAGTTCGCGGTGTTGGCGGGTATACCGCCGTCGCAGATGGGGCTTGGGCACGCCTTTGAGATAAACCCACAGCTGACGAACGGCTTCCTCTATGAGCTTGCGCACGCCCAGCTCTCGCGTGAGGTTTTCCCCGACGCGCCGCTTAAGTACATGCCGCCGACGAAGTTTATGACGGGCAATATCTTTGAGGGATATGCGTTTAATACGATGTTCAACGCGGTTACGGTTATGACTGACCAAAGGATACATTTGTTAGGTATGCTTACGGAGGCTATCCATACGCCGTTTATGAGCGACCGCGCGCTTGCGGTGGACAATGCAAAGTACATCCACAATACTATGCGTGATTTGGGCGACGAGATAACATTTAAAGACGGCGGCATAATACAAACCAGGGCGAACCATGTGCTTGAAAAGGCAACAGAGTTACTTGGCGAAATCCGTAGGGGTGACAATCTGTCGCCTGAGTCGCCGGTGTTATGGAATGCGCTGGAACGAGGAATTTTCGCCGACATAAAACGCGCGCCGGATGCAGGCAAAGGCCTGGACGGCGTGGCGGCGAAGGAGGACGGGTATTTTAACCCGTTTATTGATTTGATGTTAAAGTAAATTTCGGAGGTTAAAATGGATATCGAACTAAAGCAACTTTTGCCAAGTGATGACGTAGATATATATGAAATGCTTCAAGAATTGCCGAAGGATGAAAATGGCTTCATCAACGGATGCAACGGCAAATCATACGATGAGTATAAGAATTGGTTGATAAAGTCCGATAATATTGCCAACGGTATCGGGCTTGAGGATTGGATGGTCCCGCAAAATATTTATTGGCTGTATGTAGACGGAAAGCCTGTAGGTATGGGGAAACTACGCCATTATTTAACCGATAAGCTAAAAGAAGAGGGTGGGCATGGAGGTTACGCTGTCCGTCCGTCGTGCCGTCAAAAGGGTTACGGTTCTTTGCTACTTAAGCTGATGATTGAAAAAGCAAGAAATATTGGAACCGACAAACTACTTATAACTGTCCAAAACGATAACGCCGCTTCGATAAAGGTTGCGTTGGCGAATAACGGGATTATCACAAAAACTGATGATATACGGCATTATATATGGATTGATGTTTAGTGAGTTAAATCGCTTTAAATTCGCGACTTTTTTCGGACGTAAAGATGTCTGCGACGCGCTAAATACACAAAACACACGGAAAAATCTTAATTGATACTTCTATATTTTATAACGCGAATTAAGGGATGAATATTTTTCCTTAGAAGATGTCTGCAAAGATGTCTGTAAATCGTCTGCGACGTACCAGACGCGCTAAAAATGCGTCCTTACGACTGAGTTATTCCAATCCCTGATTCACGTTATTTATAGTGATATAAATAAGATAACGATAAAAGAAAGGGAATTATATGAATCGAGTAATTTACACACCTGACGAGGCCTTTGCGAAGATGGAGTCCATAGACGGCTCAGTGATAATCACCGGTGTTTTTAATGAGGCAAATGAGAGCGACAAAGCGATGATGGCGACGTTCCTCAATACAGACGCGGAAAAAGCCGAAGAGGTTTTTAACCTGTACTTCCATTGGTACAATATTGTGCATGAATTGTGTCATATAGTAGCCATGCACAATAATATACATCCAACTGAGCTTGTACCGGTGGAATGGATGGTGAACCGTATGGCCGCGGCGTTTTGGCGTACATTTGGAAACCGTGCTGTGTATGGTGAGTTAAGAGAAGCGGTGGCAAAAGCGAAAGCCGGTTTACCAAATCCCGTGCCGGAAAATATGGGTTTTGAGGATTTTTACGTGGATTACCATAATATGGATGACAGCACGATGCAGCTGTACGCGTATTTCCAGTTTTCTCTGGTTGATAGAGCCTTAAAGGAAACAGAGAGTATTTATGATGTTTTGGATGAATATGGATTGAAGCCGACGAAGGTTAATGCGGATATTTCACGATATATACCGGGCTCCGATCCACAGGAAATTATAGATAGTGCAATTCAAATCTACCGTGATATGGGGGTTGGCGTTCCCAGTGTGCAGGTGCTGTTCTGCGACAATCCAAACGTGCACTGCGCGCCCAAGTAATAGAACGCTCTAGTTAAGGTAGGAACGCGCGTTCCCTCGGACTTATTCAGAGGGTTTAATAAGTGAGAGGTATATATTATGACAAATAATCTAGACACATCCAGGCTCACCGCCTACGGTGACACGATGGGTGACGGCAAGGTACAGCTCGGATTCACACTTCCTGTAAAAAACGACGACAAAGGTAAAGAAGCCGCAAAAATTTTGGCGCGTAAGATGGGTTTGTTTGAGCCCGCAGTTACGTACGCCGGTGCTTTGGATGAGGCGTTTACGCATTACGTTGTGTACGGCTCGGTGGGGCATACCGTAGACTACGATTCCATTACCGTGCAGACACTGGACGAGGATACGATGAATATGGACGAGGTGGACGATTATATCCGCACGTACATCCGCCGTGAGGTCATCGTAGTCGGTGCCAGCATCGGCGATGATGCACATACGGTTGGCATAGACGCGATTATGAATATGAAGGGCTATGCCGGCCATTACGGATTGGAGCGATACGCGATGATACAGGCCCACAACCTCGGCAGCCAAGTCTCGCCTTATGAGTTCGTAAAGAAGCTGCGTGAGCTAAATGCTGATGTTGCACTTGTATCCCAAACTGTTACGCAGAAGGATATCCATATAAAGACGATGACGGAGCTTGTGGAGCTCTTGGAGGCGGAGGGGATGCGCGACAGGCTCGTCCTTATCTGCGGCGGAGCGCGTATCGGGCACGAGTTGGCGAAGGAGCTGGGTTACGACGCGGGTTTTGGCCCCGGCAAGTTCGCTGAGGATGTCGCGTCATTTTTCGTTACGGAAATGACGAGGCGTAAGCTAAGCTGAATTTAACTATAAATGTTTTGAATATAAATCCTAATATTTTGTTGACAAATAATTACTTAATATGTTATAGTTTTACAAAGCATACTATAATTTTACAAAACAAAGGGGAGTAATTATTTATGCGAAAATGTAAAGGTAATTTTATGTTTTTAAGTTGGTTGCTTGCTTCCGTGTTTATGTTTGCGGCTTTGCTTAACCCAAACGCGACGGTGCGAGCCGATTTTTACGGCCAAACGCAGGCAATGGATGAAAGAGACGTGTTTGACCAAATGCTGGATTTATTACGCCAGGAACTTTTTAATCCAATGACACCGGCTGTTGAATTTTTGTGGACGCAGATAATAATTGACGACAGTGAGTTTGAATATAGCTCGCCTCCGCCGGATATGACACCGTATCTCATCCCGATTGATGAAGGTTATATAGGGATAATGCCGTATTTTATGCCTGAGGTTTATTTAGTTGGCAGCAGGCGGCAATTTAATGCTTCCGGCAAAACCCCTACGTTTGGGCATTGGGGCGAACTTGTGCGCCAAGGTAATTACGTAAATATTTGGGTATTTGATGCCGTAGTTAACCGCCCAAGCGAAGCTGCTTTGGATGCGGCGATCATTCAATTTGATGATATTACATATCGCATGACGAGGGATATCGCCCCGTTCAGAGACGTTAGGATGGTAGCCCCTTTCAGCAATATGTCTTTGGTAGGAGACGTCCATAATGACGGCAGGGTAAATATCGTGATACATGAAGGCAGTACCGGCGGTTATTTTTGGGTCAGAAACTTCATGACAAGTGATGGAAACGTGCCGATAGCCATGTTTCAGTTACATCCAAACAACTTTAACGCAGTTAATGCAAACCCTGGCCTTACATTTGCGCATGAACTTCAGCATTTGTTGTTTGATATGCATTTTCGCGTGTTCGCTTCCGAAAACCAACCATTCCAATGGATAAATGAGGCGTTAAGCGATCTCTCTACAGTGTTTTGGACTGTAGAAGGCGCGGAAATGGTTTCTACGGGAAGGGTTTTTAGTGCTTCTGAGAATTCATATGCCAACCCGAATGACGTTAGGGTCGGTGATTTCCTTAACTTTAATAACAGCTCCAAAAATTATGGTATAAGTAGGGTACATGGCGTATTGATGCACAGGCTTACTAATGGGGCATATATGAGGGCTGTGTACGATTTTTTAAGGGCAAGCTTCCCACCTTCAACAACATATGCCGAGTTTTGGGATAATAGGGCTAGGTTAGATGCGGCCGGCATGGTGCAGATAGTTGGCGATGCCTTTCACGCTGCTGGGTTGACGGGCTCTACAGGTGCATCCGGTGAGCTTGCGTTTAATCTGTTATACTTCTTGTTTATGGAGAATTTTGCCGCTGACGGCGGAAACGTCATGGTTGGTAATACCGCGCATCCGACAACAAAATTTGTTGCAAGCCCATTTAGTGCACATAACTTATGGGGCGTTCGTCCAAATCTTGGGATAACATCGACGGGGAACTGGCTTGATGGCGCATGGGGTCACAACGGCGTTTTCCAAGATGATACTTCTGGTTTTTTCAACCTTGGCACGAGAACAGCTTTTCCACTCCTTTTTTCAGGTGATAGTGTTTCCCTAACGGGTTTTAACGGCACCCCACCACTGGGCGCGTCTCAGGATAGGTTTTATAGGCTTACTGGGGAAAGCGTCGGCAATCCGATACTTTCAATTTCAATAAATGATAACAGCCCGATGACGCAATATTATATCGTTATACCCAACGATCCAGTGGGAGCGGTTAGCCATTCTTTAAACAGGCAGATGGGCAGCGCAGGTGCAACTGTTCATCCGCTGACAAGAAATAACGTGGTTAACCACATTGATACAGGCGGGCAGGTGGCCTATTTATTTGTCGCGACTTTATATAGGAACGTTTCGGCTGTAGTTACATACAGCTGGAGCGATCAGGCCGTTTTGCCAATCGGTATAACGGTATTAAACCAGCCAACAACTTTAGAGTATATCGCCGGCCAGCAATTAAACCTGGCTGGTTTAACGGTAAGGATAACGTACAGTGACTCGTCAACCAGAGACGTTGCGTATGTTGATTTCGCGGATAATAACATATCAACAAACCCGGCGGGCGGCACGGTACTGGCGGTGGCAACACACCACAACATGCCGGTAACGGTAACACTTGGCGCGTTTAACAGCACCACCAACAATCTAATTGTTACAACGCCGATACCAACAGGGATTGCGGTTTTTAACCAGCCAACAAACCTAGAGTATGTGGAGGGTAACCAATTAAACTTAGCGGGTCTAATTGTGAGGATAACTTACAACAATTCCTTAACCAGGGACGTTGCGTTTGCGGATTTTGCGGCCAACAACATTACGACAATACCGGCAAACGGCACGGTATTATCGGTAGCGGCTCACAACGGCAACCCGGTAACCGTGATGCACGGCACGTTTAATGGCAATACAAACAATTTGACAGTAACAACGCCGGTGCCAACAGGTATAGGGGTTTTTGCCCAGCCTTCAAACCTTGCGTATGTGGAAGGTAACCAATTAAACTTGGCTGGTTTGGTTGTGAGGATAACGTACAACAACTCTACAAGCAGAGACGTCGCGTATGAAGACTTTGCGGCCAACAATATAACGACAAGCCCGGCAAGCGGTGCAGTACTTACAGTGTCTGCCCACAACGCCTCGCCGGTAACCGTAACGTTTGGTGTATTTAGCGGTACAACGAATAATTTGACGGTAACAGCGCCTGTACCAACGGGTATAGAGGTTATAAACCAACCCACTAGATTGGAATATGTTGAAGTTCATCAACTTAACCTAGCTGGCTTGGAAATCAGGATAACGTATAATAACTCAACGACAAGGAATGTTGTGTATGCGGATTTTGCGGCCAATAATATAACGACAAGCCCGGCAAGCGGTACGGCACTTGCTGTTATACCTCACCACGGCACGCCGGTTACGGTTACACTTGGTGGGTTTAACGATACTACCGATAATCTAACGGTAACGACACCTGTGCCTGTAGGTATAGAGGTTTTTGCCCAGCCTTTAAATTTGATATATGATGACGGCCAACACTTAAACTTAACGGGTTTGGTTGCGAGGATAACGTATAATAACTCCGTAACCAGAGACGTCGCGTATATTGATTTTGCGGCAAACAACATAGTTACAAGCCCGGCAAGCGGTACGGTGCTTGCGGTAACGCCTCACCACGATACGGCGGTTACGGTAGTATTTGGTGCGTTTAATGACACAACCAAGGCTCTAACGGTATTGCCCGTAATTACCTCAGTAATCGTTGCACATGAATTGGATTTTATGCTTACTGGCCAGACGCAGCAATTTACCGCTACTGTTTTGCAAATAGAAAGCTCTCAATCGGTAACATGGAGCATCGAGGGTAATGTAGATATTGGAACGGCGATTTCGGAAAATGGGCTGTTAACCGTTGCGTGGAGCCAAACGCCGGGTACGCTTACAATTAGGGCTACGTCGACCGTTGACACAGCGGTATCAGGCATTGCGACGCTAACTGTTGTAGTACCGCATAATACTGATGAAGAAGATGATGATAGGTTTAGAACGCAATACGTCGCCGTATATGTTCCAGGTGATAGGGTGGATACGGATACATACGACGCGGAAGAGCAAGAATATCAGCATATAACAACGGCCATAGCTGATACGGTTCCGTTTCCGTTCATAGATGTTGAATCTGAAGTGTGGTATCGTTTATACGTAGAAGCCGTATGGAGGAACCATTTATTCCAAGGTACTTCCGCGTACTTGTTCAACCCGCAAGGAAATATGACGAGGGCTATGTTTGTACAGGTGCTGGCTAACCTGCAGGACGCGGATTTAAGCGGATACCAAAACATCACCCCAACATTTTATGATGTGCCAAATGACGCGTGGTACTTTTCGGTCGTTGAATGGGCGGTAAGCGTAGGTATAGTCTCCGGTGTCGCCGATGGTATTTTCAGCCCCAACTCACCTATTTACCGTGAGCAGATGGCTGTAATGCTACACAGGTTTATAGAAGCCAATGAAATTGTATTGCCGGTATATGAAGTTATCCCGTTTACGGATTATGCGTACGTATCGCCATGGGCGCAAAATGCTATTTTGGCGGTTCAGCAGGCAGGTATAATAACGGGCAGGCTTGACGGGTATTTTGACTTAAACGCCACGGCTTCAAGAGCGGAAGTTTCCGCAATATTCGCGAGATTCTTAAATATTGTGCAGTAGATATAGAGGAATGTTTATAGAATAACTATATGTGTTCTTATTTAAAGGTAATTCCTCTATAAAAATATCCTCTATAAAAATAAAAAACGAGCTGTTGCCATAAGACAACAGCTCATTTTTTATTTTTTCCAGCGCTTAAGTTTTGGGAAAACTTCCATGATTCGTGCGCGGGCGGCATCATCGCTTTCATCACCGTCTACGCGCCACCAGGGGATATTGTTCTCTACGGCCTGCTCAAAAGTGCTGTCGTAGGCGAATTTGCCGTTTACGAAGCAATGGCAGCAGTAGTCTTCATTTTGGTTTCCATCCTCATTTTGGCCGAACTTGTCGGCTGCATCCATCGGCATGGCGCAGGACTGGCATTCTGGGACGTTATTGTTAGGCATATTTAACTCTCCTTCATACATTTTTCCATCTCTTAAGGTTTGGTAATAACCCTTTCATTGCCTGCCTGGCTGCGTCGGCATCGGGGTAGCCGTCCGGGTTATCGTCGGATTTAACCATAAACGGTACGCAGGATTCCACCATCTCTTCTAACGTCTCATTCGGCTTACCAAATTTCCCGTCCACCCAACAATATTTACAATAATCTTCATTAGTAGTTCCGTCCGCGTTATTTCCGTAAAACCCTTCGGATGGGAAATGGGAGCCACAACTTTCACATAAAAATTTAGACATTCGTAAATTCTCCTTTTCATTTGGTATATAGTTGCCCGTTATTTCAACTACATTGTTATCGGGGTCATATACGTTAAAGAAGAGGTAGTTTGGGTTTTGCAAGATAATATCCGTTGTTTGGCCAATTCCTGATAAACGAAGACGCTTATGCTCAGCATTAAGATCTTCCGTCCATAGGTTCAAAGCAAATTTATGGTCGCCGCAGCCGGTGTAGTCGTGTCCTGGCAGATGCCCTTCGTTCATTATAGAGAAACAGATTCCATCTATAAAAAACTGAGCAAATCGGTTAGAGCCGAGGACTGAAGCGCGTTTTTGGAATAATTCTTGATAAAAGCTGACTGATTTTCCAAAATCTTTAACAATTAGGTACATACTAAACCTTAGTTTTGCTGCGTTAAGCTTGGTACGCGCAGACCCTTTGTTTAGTAAAAGCCAATCCGTTGTTACCCCAAATAATTTACTTAATTTTATTATCTTTTCCGCGTCAGGTACGGCTAAATCCAGTTCCCATTTGGAAATAGACTGCCGTGTAACCCCCAACAGCTCAGCAAAAGACTCTTGCGACAAACCATTATTAACGCGTAATTGTAAAATCCTCCGTCCCATATTCATGTTAACAACCTCCGATATTTTGAGTATACATAATATCGCAATATAAATCTACCAACCCAAGTTTGCAATTTATAAGCCACATGTCAACCGTTGGTTGCAATATTGGTACCGATATATGAAGTGCCGCCGGTTTACTGTTCATTCTATAATACCTCCTTTCATAGCTTGTTCTTTTTAATACTATGTTAGGAAGCGTAATTATGTTATAAGCATAACCATACGAACTTTTATAGATAATCCAAGCATTTACCGACTAGCTGATAGATTATCCTTTGCAACCGACAGCATTAGCTTAATCCGGTTAAGCTGGTTTACCTCGCTTGCTCCGGGGTCATAGTCCACGGCGACAACGTTTGAGTCCGGCCACACGCGTTTCAGCTCTTTTATAATCCCTTTGCCGGTGATATGGTTAGGCAAACATGCAAAGGGTTGGGCGCACAAGATGTTCTTAACGCCGCTTTCGATAAGCTCCGCCATCTCGGCGGTTAAAAACCATCCTTCGCCGGTTTGGTTACCGAGGGAAACAATCTGTTCAGCCATTTTAGCCATATCTTTAATCTTAAGCGGTGCGTGGAAACGGCCGCTTTTCTTCAAGAGTTTTACGGGGTAGGCGCGGTATTTTTCCATAAACCACACCAATGCGTTTGTTACGAATTGTGCGGGGTAGGATCTGATAAAATGCTTATTACGGTACGCTGAACTATAAAAGCTATATAGGAAAAACTCCAGCATGTCAGGTATAACGGCTTCCGCGCCTTCGTTTACAAGCAGTTCTGCCAGATTATTATTAGCCATCGGATGGTACTTTACCAAAATTTCGCCGACGATGCCGACTTTAGGTTTTTTTATGTCTAAAAGCGGAAGCTCTGTAAACTCATGTACGGCGTCGCGTATGTTTTTTCTAAATCTCTTACCGGTTTTGATGGATTCTTTCATCTTTGCCATCCATTTACTATACAGCATATTTACTGCTCCAGGGCCAGTTTCGTATGGTCTAGTTGCGTTTGAGAGGCGCATCAGCAAATCGCCGTAAATAACTGCTTTTATAAGTTTGTGCAATAATTTTAAGCCAAGTTTGAAGCCAGGGTGAACTTCAAATTGTTGTGCAGACGCGGCGAGGACTGGGATATGCCCGTAGCCAGCCCGCTTAAGCGCGCGGCGGATAAAGCCGACATAGTTGGACGCGCGGCAGCCTCCACCCGTTTGCGTCATTATTATTGAAAGGTTGTCGGTATCGAAGTCGCCACTTAGTATAGCCTTAATTACCTGCCCGACAACGATTATAGCCGGGTAGCAGGCATCATTGTTTACGTAACGTAGGCCAATGTCGATGGCTTCCCTGTCTTGTGCCGGTAATACATGGAGGTTATAACCATCTGTGTTAAAGGCTTCCTGTATAAGTTCAAAATGTATGGGTGACATTTGCGGGCATAGGATCGTGTGGTTTTTTTTGGATTCCTTCGTAAATAACGGTGTTTTTTGTGGTATATGTTCTTTTAGATGAATGTCTTCGATATTTGTTTTATCCGCACGCGCATTTAACGCCGCGAAGAGTGAACGGATACGGATACGCGCAGAACCAAGGTTGCTGACTTCATCGATTTTTAGGCAGGTATATATTTTACCCGCGGATGAAAGGATCTCAGCTACTTCGTCGGTGGTTACGGCGTCAAGCCCACAACCAAAGGAATTAAGTTGGATGAGGTTTAAGCTATCCTCTCCGGCAACGAACGCCGCTGCGGCGTATAACCGCGCATGGTACGCCCACTGGTTGCGTACGCTGAGGCGCTCTGTTATACCTATATTACGACGTTTTTCGCGCCAAAGATGCGCGATGGCGTCATCGGTAAGTACGGCTACATCGTGGTTTAGGATAAGCTCCGGTATGCCATGGTGTACTTCCGGATCGGCGTGGTACGGCCTGCCGGCCAAAACAACGCCCTGCTTGCCTGTGTCTTTTAAATATTGCAAGGCGCGTTCGCCTTCTTTTTGTACATCTCTTATGTAATTGTCTTGTTCCTTTAGAGCCTTGTCCAGTGCGGCCTTAATCTCGTGTTTACGTATATCGGGAAAAGCCTTATTCAGACCCGCCAAAAGTGCCTTTTTATTGTCTAAGGTAAGGAAAGGGTTGCGGAAGTCTACGTCATCCTTGCGTATTTCCTCAACGTTAAGGCGGATATTTTCGGGGTAGCTTGTTACGATGGGGCAATTGAAGCAGTTTTCCGCCGCTTCATCTTCCGTTTGCTCGTATACGACGCTTGGGTAGAAGATAAAGTTTACCCCAGATTCCAAAAGCTCCATAATATGTCCGTGCGCCAGTTTTGCAGGGTAGCACACGCTTTCGCTTGGCATTGATTCCATGCCTTTTTCGTATACGGCTCTGGTGGAATTTGGTGACAGTACCACGGAATAATTAAGCTCCGTAAAAAATGTATGCCAAAGTGGGTAGTTCTCATAAATATTAAGCACGCGTGGTATGCCGACACTTCCACGCTTAGCTTTGGTCTTGTCTAATGATTTATAGTTAAACAGACGGTTGTATTTATAATCGATAAGGTTTGGCAAATCCGAGGTTTTTTTGCCGCCGTTCGCAACAATGCCCAGCTCACACCGATTGCCGGAGATAAAATGCCTGCCGCCGGAAAAGTTATTGATTGTTAGCAAACAGTTGTTTGTGCATTTTCTACAGCGCGCCATTGTTGTTTTTATGGTAAGAGTTCCAAGTTCTTCTTTTGTGAGGATGGAAGAAGCGGTATGCGTTTTTACGGCAAGTGTACCGGATATAGCGGTAGCGGGTACTGTTGCGGCGCGAGTGTGCGACTGTGCGATTAAGGCTGCACCATAGGCACCCATAAGCCCTGCAATAGGCGGGCGCACTGCTTTTATGCCGGAGATGAGCTCGAAAGAACGTAATACTGCATCGTTAAGAAACGTGCCGCCTTGGACAACGGCATGCTTACCAAGGTCGCTTGGGTCGGTAACCTTTATAACTTTTTGCAAGGCGTTCTTAATAACGCTGTACGCAAGGCCCGCGGCGATGTCTGCAACGTCCGCTCCCTCTTTTTGAGCCTGCTTGACGCGGCTATTCATAAAAACCGTGCAGCGGCTGCCCAAGTCGATCGGGTTTTTGGCAAGTAGAGCGATTTCGGCGAAATCCTGCGTCGTATGCCCCATGCTTTTTGCGAACGTTTCGATAAATGAGCCGCAACCGGCGGAACAGGCCTCGTTTAAAAGCACGTTCTCAATGATACCGTTCTTAACGTGGATGGCTTTCATATCTTGACCGCCGATGTCAAGGATAAAATCCACGTTCGGTTCAAATTCTGCGGCGGCACGGTAGTGTGCCACCGTTTCGATTTCGCCAAGGTCGGCGCGTATGGCAGCTTTAATGAGGTTTTCCCCGTATCCAGTAACGCAGGTTTGAGCGATGTGCGAATTAGCGTTTAGCTGTTTATAAATTTCGGCAAGGGAATCCGTAACGACCTTTATGGGGTTGCCTTGGTTA
>WQWB01000012.1 GCA_009785555.1 Defluviitaleaceae bacterium
AAGAGCGAATCAAGCACCCCGTCCGTCATCATCACAATTATATCTCCGCCTGCTACGCGCCGGCTTACGGTCTCCGGCTCTACGTTATCCAATATTCCGGCAGGGAGTGAGTATGAATTTATCGCCTCCGCACCGCCGTCTTGTGACCAAACAAAGGTTGCCGCCGCACCGACCTTCAAAAACTCCGCACGTCCGGTATGCGTGTCTATCGAGCATACATCAAGGGTAGAAAAGTTTTCGTCTCCGCTGGCTTTCAGCAAAAGTGCAGAATTTATAAGGCGCGCCGACACGTTCTTGTCAAACCCAGCATCCACAAAGTCTTCAAATAGCTCCACGGTTGCGCGGCTTTGCTCGGCCGCCGCCTTACCCTTGCCCATGCCATCAGACAGGATTAGGGTTATGCGTTTGTCGCTATGCTCTATATGGGAAAAGCAGTCGCCGCTCTCCGCACCATCTGCGGCAGGCAACACCGCCGCACCATATGTAACACGCAACTTCGCTTCCTCGTGCAATTTTATTACGCATTCGCCCATGGCTTTGCCGCCGTCGCCGTAGCTGCATTTCTTCTCTTCGTTGCGTATTTTTCTACCTAAGGTTTCTGCAGTTACTCGCGCTATTTCCGCACATTTGTGGTGAACGCCGCAAGGCTTACGCTTCACCGTTACCTCAACGCGCCCATCCTTGTTTAATACGACAAATATCTGCGAAAACGTAATACCCGCTTTGATAAATGCATGCTTCAGCTTCTTTTCCATCTCTAAATCAAATTTTCCGTTGAATTTCAAACCCGCCGCCATGTCGCCCACGATACCCGCCGCCGCCTGCAGCTGTACCTGAGCCATATGGCGGCTTTCGCCGAGGTAGTTGCGCCATTTTAAGTCGTTGCGGTAGATTTCAAATAAATGCCGCATATTCGTATAAAACTCTTTACGGCGTATACAAAAATCCATGTGTGACTTTTCAACTTCGTCGGGCGTCAATAAATCACAGTTCTTTAAAGCATCAAACGCCTTTTGATATGTACGGTAAAACTTGTCGTCGCCTTCCCAGCATATATTATTTTTTACGCAGTCTAAGCAGGATTTTGCGATCACGTCATCTAAAAGGCTTCGCACCTCCCCCATCGTAAGACCAGTGCGCGGTTTCGTTACGCCGCCGAATGCGGCAGCCAAGCGGGAGAAAGCAACAGACGTTTCCCTTAGCTTGGATGCCGTAATACCACTAACCCTGCCGTAATATTCCGCAATGCCAATACCTGATGCAGAAAGCAGATCCGTCGCACTGTTAAGTATCCGCAAATTAGGCAAAGCCATAAAAATAACTCCACCAAGCAAAACAGACATCGTGTACGAAACCGAAAAAATACCGAAATATAAACCAAAAACAATTTTGGCCGTAAGGAAGATACCTGTATTTACATATTTATTAGCCAATAATGAAGAATCGCCCCTTTTATGCAACCCGCAAAACATGGCAGCGGCGGCAAGCGTAACTGTAAAGCCATGCCCCTCAAATCCGGCGGCATTAACAAGGACGCCTAGAACGATACCGGCCGCTATTGCCGCCCTACCTACTGCTTTATTTATCACGAGTATCAGAAACGCGCACATAACATACCTTAACGCGAAAAAACCCACCCAAATATCCGCCGCCCCCATAACGACGCCGCCTGCGAGGAACGACACACACAGCAATTCCTCCGGCGACAGGGCTTCGGTTTTCGCCGCGTACGCGTCGGATATGGCTTTATGCCCCGTATATAGGATATATGAAAGCGAAAAAGCAAGCACAGCCTCTAAGATGCTCATCATAAGGCTGTACGCCGTCAACCCGCGGATGGCAGTTATCCCTATGCCTGCAAAAAACATTGACGCGCCGACGACGGCCGCCTTAAAATGCACGGACGTACTGCTCCTTAGCTTATCCGAAAAAAACAGCTGGATCATCCATAATATACCGATTGCTGCAAAATATGTAATTGATACGGAGATATCAAACCGCGTGACATGCCCGGCAAGCGACGCGATAGACATGAAAACAAAACGGCGACCGACGGAATAATGTGTGGAAACACCCAAAAATACGGCTCCCGGCGCGGCAACTACAAGAGGAAATATACCACCGGCAACTTGCGCGCGCCCCATAAAAAAGCAAGCGAAAGCCAATAAAACCGTTACGCCGCTTCTGCTTAAACTATTTAGAATTTCGCCAAAACTTCTTTTTTCGTCGGATGTATTGTTCATCTATGTCCTCTTACGTATCTCAAGTACGCAATTTACTTTAGATTAGTATCTATATGTAAAATAAAGTACATTATATAATAGAGAACCTAAATAATTTGCCGTTATTTGCCAAATTTAACCAAAACATCTTCGACAAGAAATAAAAAACCTTGCCAAGGTTTCAACAATCCCCGCCAAGGTTTTACTTATGCTATTATTTTGCAAGATAACAATCAAATACAACGCAGCAATCACGCACTGCCGCTTTTATGCCAGCCTATCTCTTTACTATCTATAATTAAATCGTCAAAGAAGAAATCTTTATAAGCAAACAGACCAGGTGTGCCGCCCGTATGGATAAATAGAACATTGCTGCCCTGCTTTATTGTGCCATTTTTAATGAGACTTAAGCACCCATCCATCGCCTTGCCGGTATATACCGGGTCAAGGATAATACCCTCTGTTTTGGCAAGCAGGCGTACCGCAGCCACCATACCTTCCGTCGGCATTGAATAGCCGCCGCCTAGGTAATCGTCATGTATTATAATGTCCTCGCTCATTGGCGGCGCTATACCCAAATTTTTTGCCGTCGCTTCAGCTATCCGTTTTATGAGCGGCTGCTGCTCCGGCAACCTGCGGCTAATAGAAATGCCGTGTACTGCTACAGGGTTGTTCAACGCCCGCAACCCCATAAGCAAACCGGAATGCGTGCCGCCGCTGCCGCTTGTTACAAACGCCGCGTCCATATTTAAACCCATATTATGCAACTGCCACGTAATCTCCGCCGAACAGGACGCGTACCCCAACGCGCCAAGCTCGCCGCTACCGCCGACAGGAAAGATTATAGGGTTTTTGTACTTCCCACTCTCCCTAAAGTTCGCCGCGATGCCCTGCATCGTCTGCATTAAGTCAACGCCCGTCTCAACGACGGTTTTGGACGTAGGTTCCAACAAATCGTATAGCAAGTTATTACCGCCGGCCGTACGGTCGTAAGAGCCCGGAACCCGCTCTTCAAGCACTAGGTGACATGGCAACCCCTCACGTATGCACGCGGCAAGAGTTAAGCGGGCATGGTTTGACTGCACCGCGCCGCAGGTTATAATGGCGTCCGCCCCGTTCGCTACGGCGTCACCCATCAAAAACTCAAGCTTACGGATCTTGCTTCCACCCATCGCTAAACCTGCTAACAAGTCGTCCCGCTTGATATAAAAATTAACGCCAAGTAGCTCAGATAGCTTGTGGAGCCTCTCTATGGGGGTAACGCCGCAATTTACATATTTACGGCGTGGCTTTATGTTTAAGTTCATTCGTTATACCTCGATTTCAATTTCGGCGGAGAAGCAAAAGTTTACGTCCCCACGTTCTTTAAGCGTCTTAGCCATTATTTCTTCACTCGGCGCAACCGTGTGCGCCCACTCAATGCCGTTTACATTTACTTTAATTTCCTTACACAAGTCAAGCATGTCATAATTGAGCAGGACGGTAAACTTACCTGCAAATTCCTCGGTTGCTATATTTATCGTATTTGTTTCCCCATTATAGCTTGCGCGGAGAATACCGCTCCGCTGCTCCTTACCAGCACGAAGCCAATAATAGCAGTCGTTCTCACGCATTTCGGCACGGGCACTTAAGTCCCAAGCGAGCACCGCGGGAATTGGATTGCGTACGTAACGGTTCATCCAGTCCATCGCATTAGTATTCGCTTCGATGGTTTCATGCTCTAAAGCCTCATTTTCGTACCACGCAACCGCATCTTTATATATTTTTTGGAGAACTCGCTTGTCGCTATGGTCAACGACGTGGGAATGTTCTTTGTCGACATGGATATAGGTTTCGCTTACATAACCCGGATACTTGCCCCTAAGCTCCTTGATTTTCTGTCCATACTTTACCGTTTCATGGTTGCGGTTAAAGGGCGTATCCTTGTCACCGCATTGGAGAAGGATCGGCGTGTTCATAAAATTGACAGCGGAGATGTTGTTATGATGCCCCGCACTCATATTTACCGCGGCGAAACGATCCGGCATGAGCGGCGTAATACCATAGACCCCGTCGCCACCCGCGGAATAGCCAAGCAGGTACACGCGGTTCGGATCTGCGTTATGGTTAAGTACTAACGCTTCAATCAATTTGTCATAACACGGGTAGCTCTCCGGGTTAAAATGCGTGTGCCACGTATCCCTAACGCCTCTAACGGATATATAAATGCCGTTGTCCACACTGTCCCTATATCTTCTACTCATGCCGGCAAACTGGGTTTCGTTCATTATCGGATGCCCCTGCCCGCCGCCGTGCATAGCTATGTACACGGGGTAGCCACCACGCCCAGGCAAACCGTTTATTGCGAAGGTGAAGCGCATCATAACATCGCCGTGGCTCACCGCCCCGGCGTTTGCACCTAAAAACTGAACGCGTCGCATCATGTTCTGCCTGATCTTGCGCCTTTCCTCGTCACTCGCGGCGGCGAAGTTCGGCTCGGCCTTTGCTTCGGCGGCGTACTGCGACCACAGGTTCTTACGTGTTTCCTGCTCCATACCTAAATTAGTTATCATACTTACCTCCAAGGTATCAAATATCACACCTAAGTATAGCAGAATAACGCGGATTTTGCAACAAAGTTTTTGCTATGCTGATTAAATCTAAGCCGAACTCTAAATTCGCAAACTAAGTATGCTTCATTCAAGCCAGCTCGCTCATTAAGAGTCGGTTTTAAATTCAATACGCATAATCACGTTTTCCTTGAAAAAAACCCTCAAAATAAGAGCGTGACATTACGGATATTTTAATTTATAGTAATAACATAACCGGTTAAAAATAATAAGTGAGGGAAATATTATGTCCACATATTTTAGTGAGAAGTTTAAGAAGCTCCGCAAAAGCAATGATTTAACACAAGAACACGTTGCCGAAATCTTCCACGTGTCGCCGCAGTCCGTCAGCCGCTGGGAGACGGGTATAAATTACCCGGATATCGACCTATTGCCCCATATCGCCGTGTTTTTCAAAGTTACGATTGATGAACTTCTCGGCACGGAAGCTATCGCCGGAGAGAAGAAAGCAAATAGTTATATAATGGATATCCGCAACCAACTTAACTCCGGTAAACTGGATGAGGCAATATCAACTGCACGCAAGGCAGCGAAGGAGTACCCGCTTAACGCAGGGCTTGCCTACCATCTCGTGCAGGCATTATCTACGGCAGATTCTAAGACGCACAAAAGCGAGATCATAGCCATTAGCGAACGTATAATTAACATGACGGATTATAAATCATCACTTCTGCACAGAGGACAACTCATTAGACAATATGCGGAATGGGGTATGACAGACGACGCGAAACGCTTGTTGGATACAATGCCGGTGGAGATATGGGACACCGCCGAACCATGGTCCGGCTTAGTGCTTGACGGCGACGAATGGCGGAAAAACCAACAACACCTCATCATCCGCGCCAAATATTATTTGGAGCACCTGATAAGCAGGTTTTTATTTAAGGCCGAACTGGACGCGGCGCATAAAATCGAATGCCATAAGGCAAAAATGCAAATTGAAAGCCTAATTAACACGATTGCATATGATAATCCGGCTAGCGAAGTCAACCACCTTGAATTGGCTTTTGAAGAAATAATAATTGCTGAACTGTACTGCGATACGGGCGATAGAGAAAACACGTTAGTATATGTGGAGGCGGCGACTAAGAACTCACTCCATCATGTTGAGCAAATGGATAAAACTAACGAGGACGATGGCGGTAACTACATGCCATGGCCGACAAAACGCAACCTTCCATGGATTTTGTGGGAGGATCACCTTTCAAAGACACTATTTGATACAGTTAGGGATGACGCAAGATTCGCGAAGTGTTTAGAGACATTACAGGCGCATTCGCGGGAGCTTATGTAACTCTACTCTCCGTTGAGTTTGACTAACCAATATGTCGCTTTACTTTACCCAACACGCGAATTATAATATTCCTATAAAACCCTGTACAGCCGTACAAGTTAAATCACTGGAGGTAAAATTATGGCGGCTACAATTGGCCAAACGATAAGAAAATTACGCAAAGAACGCAACTTTACGCAGGAAGAGCTCGCCGAGCAGCTTAATGTAACTTACCAAGCCGTGTCTAAATGGGAGACCGGCCTGGGTATGCCCGATATCTCGCAGATAGTGCCCCTTGCTAGTGTATTCGGCGTAAGCACAGATGTATTATTCGGCACTTACGGCGCAAGCGACGATGAAAACGTTGACAAGGTTATAGAAAGCGCAAATGCGCTTAAAGGCGGCTTCCTAACCACAGAAACCGCGAAACGCATTTACGAGATACTGCAGGACGGGTTAAGCCAATATCCCAACAACACCAAATTGTTGATGGAAACGCTGAACGCCGGGCTTTATCTGGCTTATCCCGACGAGTTAAAACGTTCCTATCCAGAATACCACACCTATGACGAAACCATCGCGAAGGATGTTTACCGCGAGTGCGTTCGCATCGCCGGGCTGGTAATTTCCTACGGCAAGGACATTACGGATATTTTACGAGCGCACAATGTCATGGTACTCCTCCATACGGCGCACGGCGATATGTCCGCCGCATGGGCGCACGCAAACAGGTTCCCCTGGCGGTGTGACATGACGTCGCACGTGATGGCGGCGTACATCAGACACGTAGAAAGAGATTACGAAAAAGAAGCTACACACTGCCAAGAAGACATTATGCTCCACTTTGAGGCCATGCTTTGCTCCATTGCCCAACTTGGCGACAGTTACCGTTACCTGGGTAAGTACGATGAAGCTATAAAAATATTTAACACGATTTTCACGCTCATCGGTGATATGTTTGCAGAAGAAACCTTCAAACCGCCAACACACTTGCGTGAACGCGGCGACGTACACGCCCTGATTGCGCACACATACCTAGACATGAAAAATACCGCCGCCGCCCTTGATTGGCTTGAAAAAATGGTGGATTACGACCTCACTCTTATAAGCAAATATAAAAATGAGTTAAATGTAAAATCACCAATTTTAAAGGATATGGGTTATGATTTTTATTTCACATGGGAGCAGAATGATGTTATAAAACAACGGTTGCTAAAAAAACTGGCGAACTCAGAGTTTGATGCGTTGAAAACTGATAAGGGATACAAGATTTTGTTAGAACGTGTAAATGCGGTAAATTGATAAAGAAGCACTTCCGTAAATTTCTCGGAAGTGCTTTATTTATTTTATCGAAAATCCTCTGCGTATAACACAACCGGCCAAAAATCTCTATTACCGCCAAAGATGAACTCAACTTCCTCTACCTCGGGTAAACTAAATAGGGTACGGGCAAGGAGTATCGCATGAAGCATACCCGCACCGGACGCCATGTCGAAGTTCAAACGTTCGATCGGTTTTAAGTCTACAATAAGCCGCTCCGGCCTTTCGTAATCAAACCATAGATGATGAACGCGGTATTCGACCCAGCCGTAAACATGTGAAGCAAGGACATAAATAAGCTCATATCGCCAATTATTTACACATATTTCAACAGCAAGATAATATTCACGCGTTGATGGATAAAATACACGCATTGCTACTGTGTCGGTATACGATGGCAGAATTTGATAGATGTGCAAAAATCTTGTATCCTGATATGGTACACCAATATCCGTTGCCAACACTTGCCAATCATAAATCTCTACTTTTTCCGTTTCCTCATCTTGTTTTGTTTGATAAAATAAAAAGACGTTAAAATACCTTGTTCCAAACCATGATGACAAATGCCATGAGCTCTTATTTGAAACTTCTACCCGTGCCCACACATACTGTGTTCCATCCATAAAAACAATATTTTCAGCGTTTAATTTAACTCTATCCGCACCGATAGCTTCTTTTATTACATTGATATTTACAAACAAACTTTGTGTTTTGGCATTAATAGGCAAATCGGCGATCGTAAGATCTTTACATTCGTTTTCTTCGTTTTGCTTCGGTTTTGTGTTTATGACAAAATCTATACCGCTATCGCTATCCCAATCTGCCCAATCAAACTCAAACCCAAGCATTTTACTTAAATCCCAAACAGAAATATATATACCATCTTCGTCTTCTAAAACTTGTACAACAGAAATAACGGTGGATGTGCTCCCAATTGCATGGATAGTTATATTTCTGACTGACATACTCTCATCAAATCCAAATTCCGTAAAACCGCCAGCAAAACCATACGAACCAAATACAGTATGCCGTATCACGGTAATAGGTTGTAATTCATAACCAGTTACCGAATACGGGACACCTTTTGTAAGCCGGATTATATCCCGTATAAAATCCTCCTCATAGATATCAAACTGCGCCGATGTGCCGTTAAGAATATAAGCAATGTCCCGCAGTTTAATAAACGCCGGCATATCACCAAAATAACCCCACACTACAAACGGCTCGCCATTAACCTTAATGTTCATATACCCAGTTCCGCCGCCATGCGAAGCTAATATTGCAGTAGGGAAAGTAAACAAAACGAACAGCACTAATAAACAAAACCGTTTTTTCATTTATTTACCAATCCCAAGCGCAAACTCAATCACCTTCATCACGTTACGCATCTGCGTGTGCGTTACAGGGGCTTCCCCTCCGCTCTTTATAGCGGCGGCAAACTCGCGGTAATAATCCTTAAAATCTGGAAATGGCGCTGGCTTTGGCGCATCCATTGTTTCTATCGTTTCAATTGGGCGCGGTGCCATCGTCTTTGTCGGGCCGCTGGCGGTGTAAACGATACCGGGCGTGTAGTCCATTTTTTCAAGGTTCGCCTTCACAATTTTGCCGTTACCGTTAAAATCATCCAGCACCATCGTGCCCGCATCACCAGACACGTGCCAACGCGGCAATGGTATGAAATTGTATGTGGAGACTTCAATAAGCGCGCGCAACCCATCCTCAAACGTAAGTAACAGTTTAAAATTGTCGTCCACATTATATTTTACCTTAAGTACGTGCGCGTAAACCTCCTTAAGCGGAGCATCCGTCAGGAGAAGCATTTGATCTATCAAATGCACACCCCAATCATATACCATACCGCCGCCGGCTACAGGCTCGCACCGCCAATCGCCGGGGATGCCGTTTGCACCTTGTACGCGGCTTTCTATGTAGTAAAGTTTGCCTATTGTGCCACTTTCCTTAACCTGCTTGACCACTCTAAAGTCTGCGTCCCATCGGCGGTTTTGGTGCGCGGCAAAAAGACATCCGGTCTCGTTAGATACTGCGATAACTTCATCCAGTTCCTCAAGATTCATCATCACGGGCTTTTCGCAAATAACATGTTTGCCGGCGCGGAGAGCCGCGATGCTTTGATCCTTGTGGAAATTGTTGGGCGTGGCGATAACGATAATATCAATATCCTTGTCCGCTAAGATTTCCTCCTGTGTTAAGTAGACTTCAAATCCATCTGCCTTAACTTTAGCGTGTTTGTCCGGGTTTATGTCGTACGCACCTTTGACGCTAAACCCCTCAACCATCTTAATATGCGCGGCGTGAAAGGAACCCATGCCGCCGTAACCGATAATACCAAATTTCATAGTAAAACCCTCCTAGTTATAGGATATATTATTTTTTATGTAATGCCGTATCTTCAATTTTCCACCGTGCGCCGACGCAATTTCACGGCAGTGTTCAATCTGCTGCAGTGTTAGTATGTCTAAAACCGTAAAAACAACCACAGAGAACCTAGCAGCCTCTTTAGCGAATTGGAGCATCGCGCCAAAAGCAGCTTTACCGAAAGCAGGTTGCGTCACCCGCATATATTCATCCTCGTCCGGCGCATTAAGGCTTATTGAAATCGTATCAAAAACGATTAAAGCAGCCATGTCAAAATCCGGCTTAATCAGCTGCGCCAAACCATTCGTGTTTAACCTTACCGGCAAACTTGCCTTACCTTTTATATATTTCGCCGTCTCAATAACAACATCAGCCCGCTCCATCGGCTCGCCGTAGCCACAAAACACAATTTCCGTGCAATCCGTGTAATCCGTGGCTAAAAACGCCGTTTTAATCTCTTCAAGCGTAGGCTCGCGCTCTAACCATAAGCTGTTCGCATCGCCAACCCCGTCGCCCCCATCCCGAATGCAAAAAATACAGGCGCATGAGCATCTGTTCGTTACATTTACATAGAGTTTGTCAAACAGTCTATAAAAAATCGTCATATCTACTCCGCCGCTTTAAAGTTATAAATAGGCACCAGCCTGTCAACCACGTCAACGGTATCCTTTATATTCCGCAGAATTTCATCCAGCGGCTTGTACGCAAAGGCAGCTTCATCCAACGTCTTTTCGTTTACGGTTGAGGAGTAAATGCCCTGCATAGATTTTTTATAGTCAGACATACTCAGCTTCTTCTTAGCTTCCGTACGGCTCATAATGCGCCCCGCTCCATGCGGGGCAGAGCAATTCCAGGCCTCGTTACCCTTGCCTACGCAAACAAGGCTGCCGTCCCGCATATTTATGGGTATCAGCAGCTTTTCACCCTTCTTAGCGGAAACTGCACCCTTCCTCAATATCTTCGCTTTCATGTCAATATAATTATGAACGGTCGTAAACCGCTCGCCATTACCAGGTTTCTCCTCAAAACCCATCGCCTCAATAATCGTGTCTATAATAGTGCGGCGATTTGTATCGGCGTAATTTTGGGCTATTTCCATATCGTGCAGGTAATCACTCAAAAGCGCTCCTTCAGCATACGCAAGTTGTTTTGATATTTTAATGCCCTTCTTCTTTAGATCATTAAACGCCGCGTCTTGGTAAATTTCAGCAATCTGTTTGCCTAAGTTACGGCTGCCCGTGTGGACGATCAAAACTAGGTTCCCTTCGCCATTCCTCGCAAGCTCTATGAAATGGTTGCCGCCGCCAAGCGTACCGACGCTATGCACGGCACGCTTATAATTTATCTCATCAAGGCAGCGAAGCCTCTTCAACGC
The DNA here is from genome assembly GCA_009785555.1 of Defluviitaleaceae bacterium. Classification (GTDB taxonomy): domain Bacteria; phylum Bacillota; class Clostridia; order Lachnospirales; family WRAX01; genus WQWB01. Next base: position 11,176 of record WQWB01000012.1, read on the forward strand.
CGATTCATCCGTATATCCATGCTTACTGCTGCGTATATCAAACCCGGCGGGGATATAGTTATGCACCACTCTATCCAATTCCGGCAGGCTGCATTTTGCGTCAACAAGCGCAACCGCCTCCATACCGCAGCCGATGTCCACGCCTACCATGTTAGGCACAGCTTTATCGCTTATCGTCATCGCCGTGCCTATAACGCAACCCATTCCGGCGTGGGCGTCCGGCATTATACATATCTTTTCGCCCGCGGAAAATTCCTGATCGCAAAGCAACTGTATTTGATCAACGCTCGTCGCGTCCAAATTGTCCGTAAAGACCGTAGCTTCGTTAAAGATACCTTTTATGGTAACCATTTCACACCCTCGTTTCATAAGATATAAGTTACCATAAAAAGTTCAAACCGTCAAGCATTTAAAACCATAACTTCGGCATCTTACGCATCATATCCCCAAAACCGGCACGCGCCACATCCTCCGCTGCCACGACATCGGATTTACCAATTTCCTCACCGTTATAGGTATACGTAATCTCACCCAACTTCTGCCCTGCCTCTACGGGTGCGGCCATTTTAGCTGTTATATTTCTTTTGGCTTCTACTTCGCCGCCCGCACCCTTCGCCACAACGGCAGACACTTTGCCGTCTGTTATAGCGGATACAAGCTCATTCTCCCCCTTTTCCACGGGTATCTCACCCACGGCAAACCCAGGCTCGTCGCCTGTAATGACCTTATAGTTGGCAAATCCATGGTCAAGGAGCTTCATGACTTCGCCAAAGCGTATTTGCGGGCTGGGTGCGGCCAACACGACGGCGACGAGATTCATGCCGTCACGCTCAGCTGTGCCGGACAAACAATACAGCGCCTTACCTGTAGACCCGGTCTTAAGCCCTGTTGCCCCGTCGTACCAGCGTATGAGCTTATTTGTATTGGTCAAACCAAATTCCGATTCACCCTTTGCCGTACGGTGCGTTATGCTATCCATCCAAATTGTGGAAAACTCTACAACCTGCGGATGCTTTTCTATAAAAACCGACGTAAGAACGGCTATGTCTCTTGCGCTCATATAATGCCCGTCGGCATCCAACCCGCAAGAGTTTTTAAAGGCCGTATCCTTAAGCCCCATATCGGCTGCGGTTTTATTCATAAGCCCAACAAATGCGTCCTCGCTACCGCTGATAAACTCCGCCAACGCCACTGCGGCATCATTAGCGGACGCGATAACGACGGACTTAAGCAAATCACGCACCGACTGCTTCTCCATGGGTTCCAAAAAAATCTGCGACCCACCCATGCTCGCCGCGGCCGCCGACACGGTAACTACGTCATCGTATGATATTCGCCCGTCAAGCAAAGCCTCGTAGACGAGGAACATCGTCATAACCTTCGTCACCGACGCAGGCGCAAGCCGCTCGTTCGCGTTATGCTCATACAGGATTCTACCTGTCGACGCCTCCATCAAAATCGCCGACCGCGCCTCAAATTTAAGCGCATCCTCAGCGCCGCAAACGATGCTGGAAATACCGCATAAAAAAGTTAGAAATGTTAATATGGCTACAGATACTCTTTTCACTATTCTTTCCTCCGCAAAATTATATTTATCGCTTTACCGTTATTTTGCCCGCAAGAAAGGATTTTACCAATGAAAATTTTGTTAATCTATAATAACCATACTTCCGGAACCAGCGATTTGCCCTATGTTATATATATCCTCCGCATACATATCCAGCCCGAACATTTCACGCGCGATCATGTTATTTCCAAGCACCTCATCCATGTGTTTCAAGTTCGTAATGATAGGGATGCCGGCGTTTTGTTTGATTCCCGACAAAACTTCGGCGTCGCGACGGCGGAAACCAAGGATACGAGCGTACGCCGGTCGATAATAGGGCGCGTAGTTCTCCGGCGGCAAGTTAAGGATACGGCGCATGATAGAGCGGCGCACTTTGGCACGTGTGTACCTCTTGCCCGATACCTCTTCAATGATTTCCGATATTTGCCCATTTCGCCGCATCGAGGAATATACGGCCCGCTGTATATCCATATTTTCACTGCTCATATCAAATATTTTACGACCCACACCGTTTTGGGGGTTGAATTTTTCCACGAATAGTATATAATTGATTATTGTAGAATAGTAGTCGATACCCGGGTGGATCCTACCCGCCGCCACTTCCTCGCAAAGCAGTTGCACGGACGGAGCGGGCATATATTTTACGGCATTCACAATGTCGCCGCCGCGTACCGCTTTGCGGATAAAGGAAGCGGACGCGAAGTTTTGCGCGACCTCTTCGCTGTCATGGCTTACACACTGCCGCTTGAGAGGAAGAGCCTTTATATATGGCGCAAACTTATACAAAGCGGACAAGTATTCAAGCGCGAGTATGTTATTAGGGCCGCGTAAAAGTTCGTCTAGCTTGCCGCTAAAATCGCCAAGGCTGGCCTTCACTGCTTCGGCGCGCGCCACAGCGAAACCCACGCCCTTGCCATTACCCAAAACGCTTTTTAGTGTTGATTTATATTTCGGCTGCTCGGTGGCTATAATTTCCGCAACGGTTTGCAGAATGTTTAGGTCATCAGTCTCCACTCCGAAGCATATGCCGTCCACAATACCCAGCGACGCAAGCACACCCACCGCGCCGCGGGCAAAACACTCCGCACCGCTGACGGCGCAGTGCGCGGGCAACTCCAAAACTATGGACGCGCCGCACCTTAACGCAACCTCCGCACGGCGGAACTTATTCAGCATTGCCGGTTCTCCGCGCTGCATGAAGTTGCCGCTCATAATAACGATGATACTTGCAGACGGAGATATGGATTTTGCCTTCTCCATCTGCCAAAGGTGCCCATTATGAAAAGGGTTGTATTCTGCTATTATGCCTATATTTGAGGTTTTTTTGTCCATATTCCACCTAATTATTTAATCTTTGGATTATTATAACATAGATTGGCTAAAAAAGACAATATTAGGGAATATATAAAATATATATGATATAGAAGAATGTTCGTAAAATAAGCATTTAAAAGACAGGGAACAAAATCATCCATTTTTCGTCACCTTTTATATAAATTAATTGATTGGAGTACAAATTTTGAAAAAGATAATTTTTATATCATTATTATTTATCACTGTTATACTTTTCGGATCCAACGCCTACGCCGGCCAGCGTGAGTTGCGCGGCGTGTGGGTTGCCACGGTTATAAACTTGGATTGGCCGTCCGCACCCGGCCTCTCCGCCGCCCAAATGAAAGCGGAGGCGGACGCAATACTCGACCATGCCGCTTACTTAGGCCTCAATACGGTCTTTTTCCAGGTTCGCCCGGCAGGAGACGCAATGTACCGTTCCGAAATCTTCCCATGGTCTATGTACCTTACCGGTACGCAGGGTCAAGCCCCACCGGATGACTTCGACCCGTTGCGCTACTGGATAGACGCTGCACATGCCCGCGGCCTAGAGTTACACGCATGGATAAACCCATACCGCGTTACCCACCATACCCAACGAATAAACAATGTCAACAACCCCGCCATCCATCCATCAAACCCCGCACGCCTAAACCCGGACATGGTGCGGGCATTCCATAATAATAACACTTACGCGCTGTACCTCGACCCAGGCCACCCAGACTCGCGCGACCTTATAATCCGTGGCGTTATTGAACTTTTGCAAAACTATAACGTGGACGGCATCCATTTTGACGACTATTTCTATCCCTTCCCACCACCAGTTTTGGCGGATTCCTTTGACGAAGCCAGCTGGCAGGCCTTTGGCGTACCCGCCGGTTGGACGAACCGCGCGGATTGGCGGCGCGATAATATCAACACCATGATACGTGAAGTGCAATCCGCCATCCAAGAAACCAACCCCGACGTACTTTTCGGCATTTCCCCATTCGCAATATGGCAGAATGAGCGCAACCACCCCCTAGGCAGTGCCACGAGCGGATTAGAGAGTTACCACGCCATATTCACTGACGTGCGCTATTGGGCACAACATGGTTTGGTTGATTATGTCGTGCCTCAGATATACTGGCCCATCGGCAACCCAGCCGCCTGCTTCAGCGTCGTCTTGCATTGGTGGCGTGATTTAACCTACCGCACGGGCGTTGACTTGTTCGTTGGCATGGCGCCCTACCGCGAGGTGGAGGAACGCGCCAACTGGCAGGGCGAAACCTTGCGCCAACTTAACTACATGCAACAGTTCGAAGGCATAGGAGGCATGGTCTTTTTCCGAGCTATGCACCTAAACGGCCATGTCGGAGAAACCATAAAGTACTTCTTCGACAACCAATCCTATTTCGACGGCACTTTTCTGCCAACCACGCCACCAGGTGGTACGGGTACGGATCTCACCATCGTCCAACCACGCACAAACGTTAGCCTTACCAATGCCGCCGGCTATTTTATGTTTGGTGCGTCAAATCCATACGAACCGCTTTATATTAATGGACAGAGGGTGACGAACCGTACACCGGAAGGTTTTTGGTCTCACTTCGCAACACTTACCCAGGGCGACAACGTCTTTACCATCACCCAATACGGCCAAGCGTCCGTTACCCGCACCATAACCAACCGTTCGCCAGAGCCCGCAACAGGTACGCCCCCACCTCCACCTCCCCCTATTACGATAAACCCGGTACCGGCCGCCATCCCGCTGTACGCAACCGTACGCGAGATTATATGGGCCTTCCCAAGTCACACAACAACCGGCGGCTCCGATCTAATGCTAATGCCCGGCCAGCGCGACAAGGTAACCGGAGTAACAAGCGACGGCGACTGGATTCGCCTCTCATCCGGCGTTTGGGTGCAGGCAAGCGGTGTTACCCTTGTACACGAGCCACGCCTGTTCCTGAACGTGTTGCGTAACGGCAGATATTATCAGGATTGGCCTGACCTGCACTCAATAACCTGGGACGCGTCCGTCATCCCAATCCTTAACACGGTATACGACGGCCGTACGGTTACCGTGTATTTCGGTATGCACACGATCGTACCGTTTTTGGATATATACCGCTTTCTGCCATTGGATGACACAATCTTTTCATCCGTCGAATCCGGCATATGGAATGGTGTACCGTTTTATCGTTTTACGCTGCGCGAGGGTGTACAGTTAGAGGGATATTGGACGAACCAACGCGGCGACGAGTTCCGCATGTACTTCAAGCTCCGCAAAGAGCTTAACCCAAACCCAACACGCCCGCTGGAAGGCTTCGTTTTCCTTATAGACCCCGGGCACGGCGGCCCAGCTCACGGCGCACTTGGCGCGCTCGGCACGACAATGCCGGAATCCAGGATCGCGCTTAACATCTCCCGCATACTCCAAACGCGGTTGGAAGGCCTCGGCGCGTATGTCGAGCTTACGCGCACGGCAGAAGTAGATATAACGCTGCAGGCACGCGCAACACATTCATGGCATATGAAGCCCGACATGTTCATCTCCATCCACACCGACTCGACCGCGGAAACTACGGACGCCACAAACATTCGCGGCGCAACGGTTTATTTCCGCAACGAGCTAAGCCGCCCCGCCGCAAACGTTATGACGACGCATATGCACGCCGCAAACCCACACACTACGCGAGCATTTGGCGCTCGCACGGCAAACTTCTTCGTCTTACGCCCTTCGTGGGTACCATCCTTACTTATAGAATCTAGTTTCACCAACAATATACACGACTTTTCGTGGCTTATAAACCCCGAAAACCAAGAGCGCGTCGCCGACGCAATAGTCACCGCGATTTTAGAATATTTCGGTATGCCGACATGGGAATAGCCCAAAGTTGCAATAAAACCTCGAACATCATTGTGCGCCAGCGGGAGTAGAACCATAATTCTTTTCTACATCCTTACTCCCACTGGATACAAAATCTCTATGTTATCGCACCCGTTATAATTCATCGTTAGCGTCACTTACAAATCGCGCGGCTTTTTTGATGAATTCCGTGCAACCATGTTCAAATTCCGTCCAATCCGTATAAAACTCGCTATCACTATTGGTGCATACCCAATCACCTTCAAAGCTAGAGTAATATCGGCAAATTCCGCAAATTCCATTTGTAATAATCATTTTTTCCTCCTTATGTAAATAGATAATGCATATATATCTTACCACAAAGTTGAATTAAAGTCAATATTAAATTATGTTAAGTTGAATATATTTCTATGTTGACAATTGAATAATTTTCATCTATAATATAGCTAAGACTTACTAAAGGGGAATGTTCATAGAATGACTACATGCGTAGTTATTCTATGAACAGGCTGGGACGCTTACGCGTTGCCTAGCCCTACTTTGAAATAGCAAAAATTTTTGCAAGCTAAATTTTTGCTATTTCAAAGTAATTCCTCTATAAAACACTATATAAGGGTGATAAAATGTTTGCTGAAAGACTGCGCGAGTTGCGCTTATCAAAAAAAATCACACAAGCCGAACTTGCCCGCCGTTTAGACATACGGCGTGATCTGTATAACAAGTACGAACGCACCGGCGTTATGCCGCCGCACACGACTCTCGCCGCCATCGCCGAAATTTTGGAGACGACGATAGACTTCCTTCTCACGGGCAAGTCTTATGACGACGACGAATTTGAAGGCTTGGAGTTTGCCTTCTACAACGACTTTAAAGTCCTTACCGATGAGCACAAGGAACAAATCCGCACAATGGCAAAGATTTTGCGGCAAATGGAAGCAAAGGATAAATAATACCCTTCAGAAGGTTAGTCTGCACAAAAACAAAACAATTCGATTGGGTAAGATGGTGTAAAGTGAGAGTGTATGACAAATTTAGAAAAAATTAAAGACTTTATCGACAAGGAAGGCATACCTGTTGTACAAATGGAACTTGAAGAAGGTTGTGCAATGGTAGTTAAGCGTGCGGGTTTGGCGCTTATCGCGTTGGATAAGTCGCAGATAAACTCCCCGGAGGAAGAGTACGTCGTACTTCTTCACGAGATGGGGCATTGCAAAGAAAACGCGATGTACACAACACATGTTGCGCGGGAAGAGCATAAGCGCAAGGAGTTCCGTGCCGACAAGTGGGCATATTTATATGCACTTCCATTTGAGGAAATCCAAAAACATGTAGACAGCGGCCTCACTTCCGACGAGGAAATCGCCGAAGCGACAGGCCTTACGGCCGGTTTTGTGCGGAACGCGGTGGAATACTACGCACTATACGGAAAATGTATACAAAGGAACGAATGGGCATGATTGACTTAAAGCAAACCCAAAAACGTATTTACCAGAACAAGGTAAACAAAGGCTTTAACGTTACCGATGTATACCGCGAATTTTGCTACCTACACGGTGAACTCAGCGAAGCCTGCGCCGCGTATATGAATAAATGCGGCAATGTCGGCGAGGAACTGGCCGATGTAGCCATCTACCTGCTTGGCTTGGCAGAAATCATAGGCGTAAGCTTAGAAGACGAAATCATACGTAAAATAGAGAAAAATGAGAAACGAGTTTACATACAAAAAAACGGCGTAAATATTAGGATAAAAGACGAATGAATACAAATACCTACATAATCCTGGCATTGGTTTTATGGAACATCATAACCCTCGCACTCTACGGCGCGGACAAGCGCAAGGCAAAGAAAAACAAATGGCGCATCAGTGAGGCGACACTCATTTTGTACGCCTTCCTGCTGGGTGCGCTTGGTGCTATGCTTGGCATGTCCATCTTCCGCCACAAAACAACGCGATGGAAATTTAAAATCCTCATACCGATAGCATTTATTTTAAATATCGCTATAATTTCTTTGGTTTTTTTCTATCTTATAAATGGGTAACATAATAAAAATCTTTACAAATAACAAAAAACTTTGCAAATCCACTTGACAAACTAAAAGTAATATTGTATAATAGCCCTACTGTGCTGAAATTTGTGCCGGTGTAGCTCAACGGCAGAGCAGCTGATTTGTAATCAGCAGGTTATCGGTTCAAATCCGATCATCGGCTTTTTACAGCATAGTACTTACGTAAGTCTGTCGCTTTTATAAATAGAGGCGGTGCTTATCTAGGTAAGGGAGGGTACCCAAGTGGCCAAAGGGGGCAGACTGTAACTCTGTTACGAAAGTTTCACAGGTTCAAATCCTGTTCCTCCCATCAGTAACATTATATAAATTTTAGGCAATACGCCCGGGTAGCTCAGTTGGTAGAGCAGTGGACTGAAAATCCACGTGTCGCTGGTTCAAGTCCGGTCCCGGGCAGACTATAAAAAAGCTGTATCCAATAAGGATACAGCTTTTTTCATGATTTTATTATGATTTCTAGGCTTGCCTGTATAACTCTTTCATTAACTTCGTAAGCTCTTTGTCGCGTTTAACATGAATATCTAACCAAACAGTTAATTGTGCTATATCATTGTCACAGCCCATATCAATGTCTATGGCGCGCAATTGCATTTCCTTTGCTTTTTTATATTTACTTAATTCAACATCTGATTCTTCAATACTTTTTTCATAGAGCAGAGACGCTATATATACTGTGTAATTGCCGTAGCTTTTCAGGTTTTGGAGGAGCGAATATTGTTGACAACTTATCATCAGCTACTAGTAATCCCATTTTAGGCAAATTATCTAATTTTTCAGTCTTAAATGTATAAATATCTTTATGTATCAGCAAGCCAACCGCGAATGGAATTAAATCTTTAATGAATGCAAAGAGAACGAAAAATATAGCTATCATCCTTGCTGTATATATTCCTTCAAGCCTAATATCAGTTTCTTCATTGAGCCCGAACCCTCCACGGAATAGAACATCTAAGCTTAAATAAAAATTTGAAGCTGCCAGAGCTTGTGCATATGATCTTAGTTCCCGCACTTCAAAAACCGAATTGGATTCATTCGTGCCATCATCAGCTATAGTATATTCGGCAAAATCAAAACGAGATAATATCGTAAATAACTCTATGGATGTTTCCACAAAAAAATATAGGTTTTCAAATGCCAAATCACCCAAGGGCCTTCTAGGGTGAACTAAGTTGCGTAACATACCGGATGTAACCCTTGTTAAATCACGAACCGATATGTTTGTAACATCATTATCCAAACCACCAGAATTACTATTTACATAATGATCATTTTCTTGGTTATTTCGGCGTAACTCCGCGGCAAATTGGCTGCGCCTATTATAAAGTTGCTCTATTTCGCCTCGTATATTGTCAATTTGCGCGTTAATGTTAATAGTATCCCGGAATATAGATGTTAAGTCTTGCGATTCACCCAGATTACCCAAAATGCGCTGCATTTCGTTATCATCAATGTTTGTAACATCATTATCCAAACCACCAGAGCTAACATCAGAATGCAGCGCGGGCACATCATTAATTGTTTCCATTATACTTCTTGCTTCACTTTTAATAAGATTCCGCAACTCTATGTAATAGTTATACAACTGTATTAATAACCCGTATTTATCGATGTTTGGCATTATACGGCTAGTTCTTACGGCAATAAACCGATCATTATCTCCGCGAAAATGAGTGCCGTCATTGCGTGTGTGATAAGTCATCTGAATATCTACATTGACGTCCTCAGCAAACATAAATTGTTCTGGTACAGGTAGTTCATACCGTCTTCCGACAACTTGATTGCCAACAGAAGGTAAATAAAACTGCATAGCCCTGCTGCGGTATGCATATGTTGGCACGATGCGGCCGTTGTCGTAAATCCAAAGATGGTGGTAATATTCTATGTGTAGATCTAATCTTCCAATATCGGCAAAATTCGTATCTATCAGGCTTTTTATCAGATCTACTGTGGATTCCAGTTCCCTCGTATTGTTTATAAATCTGTCTCTGTCGTTTCCTGCTTCGTCATATGAACGCTGCAACGCTTCATATGGTTCATCGTTTTCACGTGCGCTTAAGAGCAAGTAACCTCGTTGCCCTACCTCGTGGCGGTAATAATCTGTAACCATAGTGCGCAATCTAATCAAGTCAGCAACATCATTATCAATATTGTTAATGATAAAAGTTCTGTTATCATAAAATTCATTTTCTATTTTCGCAATTCTCTCACTTATACCAAGCAACCTTTCTGTTTCTCTGATAACCTCATAATAAGTTATGTGCCTTAAGTCAACGTGGTTTGCATATGCCGAAAACATTGCAGTAAACGCAAAATAAACAGAAAATATCATAAATAATAAATACGGAACAATCTGTAAAGTATATCTAAGCGTACGCTTAAATGACAAACCAACATACATAAAGCCTTTGCCCAACCATTTAAGCCTCTCTTTTTTTCCTTTTATATCCGGTTTTCCTTCTGTTTTTGTTTTTACATCTGTCTCTATTTCTACTGCTGTCTTCATTTTTCTTTTTAAACGATTTAAGTGAACCATTTCCGCAAGAGTTTCGCCGGCCTTTAATCCAAATACTAATACCGCTATTTGTATGGCAAGAGAAAGCGTTACGACAATGATTCTACGCAAAACAAGCTCGCCGCCGTATTCGTCTCCTATAAAAAACTCATTAAGGCTGAGATATGCATTGAAAAACGATACAATAGATGCGATACCCGCGGCTACATAAAGCATTCTGTTTTTTGCTGTTTCATTTCTTGGACCGGTTATTATATGGATAGCGGATGTCAGAAAATTTTGAATAACTTCAAACATACCCGCTAGCGCAGAGTATAAAAGTACAACCGGCCTGCTCAGAAGCCATAAAAGTTTACTGCCATCATAATCGCCTGCATAAATAGACACCTTTGTAGCAATAATTTTAGCCATATGAATCAACGCGCTAACAAACCAAATTCCAAAAAGGATAGCGGCCCCTGCAATAAGCATAGTAACAACCGTCGCAGCGCCGTGCACGATACCCGGCCAAAACCGGCCAAATATGTTTTCGAAATACATTTCATCGACCGACATGTTTACCAGATCTCCTACTATCTGAAAATCGCGTACAAAAATAAGCCACACAAGTAAAATTAAGGTAAACCCACCGGCAATAAAGCCGATAATTCGCCACGGAAACCTTTTTCTGCTAGTTTGCTCAGCTGTTTCGATTGATTTTCTTGATTTATCCATAGGGTTTATTTTATTTTTTATCATATTACTTATCCAGTTTATAATATAAACCACAGCTGTTAATTTCAAATGCAGGATTAAAATTATATCTCTTCCAATTGACTGCAACAACCTTATAGTGTCCGTAGTATCAGAAAACAGTTGTATTACAAAAGTAGATAAAAAAAGCAAAAGTAAAGAAACAAACCAGATTAAAAACCCTCTTTTGCGTTTCATACTTTCTGTTTTTATTTCATCTTCGTTTAAACATTTATCCCAAGTGTATTTTTGTCTTGTTCTAAGAAACTGCCAAAATTTCCACGACCCATTTATCAACAAAGAAATCAATAAAACTATGGCAGTACATAATGCAAATACAAAAAACCATCCATTGGAAATAAAAGCAAGAATAACGCTGCTTAACGATAACGGTTCTTCAAAAATATAGTTGTATGAATATGGATCCAATAACCGTATAAAACCTGAACGAGTTGATAATAAAAATATACCAAGCATTACAAAACGAACTTGCCACATTTTAATTAAATTTGCGCTCCATTTTATGGCTGCTTCAGCTTGTTCGAAAAATTTTTTTACATTTTTTATTAGATATTTCAATATAACAGACCAGTTTTTAAAAATACTAACCAGCAAGGAAATTGCTAAAGCTGTAGCAATAGCCAATGCAAAAACAAAAAACCAACCGTTAGAGATTAACGCAAATAAAACAGCAGGAAACGGCAAAAGCTCTGCGGAAACATAATCATATGGATATGGATCTAGTAAACGTATAAAACCGGTACGCATAAACAATAAAAATAAACCAAGTAACACTATCCGTGTTTGCCATTTCTTAATATATGTAATGCTATATTTTATAGCTTTATCGATTGATTTTTTAAATTGCTTAATAAATTTCATTGTATGACCCCAATTCAATTGTTTTATTTGAAACAATCATGAATTTTGTTATGTTCTATCATTAATATTTTTATGATTAATATTTATTGTCTGTCTTGATATATTATACATTATTATAATGTGTTTTGTCAATATACTACGTAATATTTTATCATTATTTGACAAATTATAAAGAGTCTTCCCTAAAATATAAATCTGTGGTATACTTTAAATTTAGTTTCCATATTAAATAAAATCATATTTATTAAAAAGCAAGTGGAGTTATATGGAATTGTGGTTACTATACGCCGTAGGCTCAGCCGTGTTCGCCGCACTTACAACTATTTTGGCAAAAATCGGCATTAAAAACGTGGATTCGCATTTAGCTACAGCCATACGCACAATGGTTGTGCTTGCCTTTGCATGGTTGATGGTATTTGTCGTTGGCTCGCAGCACGGCATATGGTACATACAAGGCAGGACGTGGGTATTTCTCGTAATATCGGGGCTTGCCACGGGTGGGTCTTGGTTGTGTTTTTTCCGTGCTTTGCAGCTTGGCAATGTAAATAAAGTCGTGCCGATAGATAAGAGCAGCACTATTCTCACCATGCTTTTGGCGTTCATTATTTTGGGTGAACCTATGCGTTTTGTTTCTGCTGTAGGTATAGTCCTCATAGGTATCGGCACATGGCTGATGCTAGAGTTAAAGAAAAACGACGGCGGCGTAGTCCTTAGGAAAAAGCATAAAAAAGGTTGGTTGTTTTATGCGGTGCTGGCGGCGGTATTCGCTAGCCTTGTTGCCATTTTTGGCAAAATGGGTGTAGCCGATATGGACCCAAACCTTTGGACCGCTATCAGAACAATGGTCGTTGTACCTCTCAGTTGGCTTATGGTTTTTAAAGTAGGCAGCCAAAAGGCCATAAAAACCGTTAGCGTTAGATCTTGGGTTTTCCTCATACTTTCGGGTATTGCTACGGGTGCAAGCTGGCTATTGTTCTATCATGCGCTGAAATTGGGGAACGCAAGCTTTGTCGTACCAATTGATAAGCTAAGCGTTGTTTTGACAATGGGTTTTGCGCGGCTGTTTTTGCGCGAACGGTTCAGCAGGCGGAGCATCGCCGGCCTTGCGTTATTGGTCTCAGGTACGCTGTTTCCTGTTTTTATTTAGATAATTAGGCGAAATTCCGTCTTATCTAGTACATCCCGTGTATTATGTCTTGTCGAAAATACATTTTAGTTGCAATAAATCCTCTGATCATGTTATAATTTTGTTGTGTCATATAGAGGAATGTTCGTAGAATAACTACATGCGTAGATATTCTACGAACAAGCTGGGACGCTTATGCGTTGCCCAGCCCTACTTTGAAATAACAAAAAAATTTTAGCAAGCTAAATTTTGTTGTTATTTCAAAGTAATTCCTCTAAAAAATAACAAAAAATTATATACGGAGGTGTTGTTTAATGCAGCAAAACACATATTTCGTTAGCTATACCAAAGATGATGAAGCGTGGGCAAAATGGATTTCGTGGCTGATTGAAGATAACGGCCATAAAGCAAACGTACAATGCTGGGATATTAACCCAGGTGATGATTTTGTTTCGAAAATGAACGAATTTCTGATAAATTGTAATGTTTTCGTTCCAATCGTGTCATCTAAATACACCGAATCCTATTGGTGTGGAAAAGAGTGGGCCAACGCGCTGGTAGCTGAAAAGGAACAGAACAAACCCTTCATACCGATACGGATAGAAAACTACAAAATCACCGGATTACTTTCATCAAAGGTATATATAGATATTTCCGATGTGCTAACATCAGAGGAAGATGCGACAAAAAGAATAATTGACGGGCTTTTTAAAGCCAAAGAACGCAAAGGCACTTTTCCTGGCGCGGCAAAAAATGCGGGTATAAAAAAGCCCTACGAGTTTCCCGGTAACAAAACTTTTGATAACCCTACGAATGCGCCGTTAAATAACCTATATCCACGATACGAATATTTTACCGGAAGGGAGAAGGAACTGAGGGATATAAATACGGCTTTCAAAGATGGAAAAGCCGTAAACTTCACGCAAACCATTATAGGGCTTGGCGGCGTTGGCAAATCGCAAACCGCTTTGGAATATGCCCATAGGCATTCCTGCGAATACGTAGACGCTATCTGGTGGATACACGCGGAAAATAAAACGACTATATTTAACAGTTTTGAATCGTTTGCAAAAAAAGCCGGATTGTATTTGGAACAGAATTTGGATGCGGATAAATTGGGCGCGGCAATCCAAAATTGGCAGGAAAGCAACAGCTCATGGCTTTTTATCTTCGACAACGTTGAGGATGAGGACGTTATCAAACCCTATATATCAAAAAATTATAAGGGGCATATCCTATTTACTTCCCGCAGGCGGGAACTGCGCGGCATCTATCAAAGCAAAACGGTGGATGTTGATGTTTTGCTACCCGAAGATGCTAAAAAATTAATTCGAGCACGCTTAGAAAACGATAAAAAGTTAATAAAAAACAAGACAGACTTATCGGAGCTTGTAGAACGTTTGGGGCGCTTCCCATTGGCTTTAGAGCAGGCGGCCGCCTATATATGGCGTTCACAGATTGATTGCAGGGGTTACATAAATAAACTGGAAGAAAAAGGCTTAGAGCCGCTTACCAATAAACTTGGAGAGCCGATGACGGATTATAAGCATACGGTTACCACAACCTTTATGCTTTCATATACGGCGCTGTCGGAAGGCGCGAGGCAGTTATTTAACCTATGTACCTATATGGCCCCGGATGATATGCCGATATATTTCTTTAAGAAGCAGGCGGACACGTTTCCAAAACCATTATGCGATGATTTAAGCGATGAAGACGCGCTTATTGCCGAGCTGTACAACTATTCGCTGGTGAAGAGAACTGGTGATTTCCTAAATATGCACCGCTTTGTGCAGGAAGTTGGGCGGGAGCAGAATAAGGATGATGAGCATGATTGGGTGTATTATTGCTTGGAGGCGGCGATAAGTGTGCTTCCTAAAATAGACGTCTACAGTGAAAAATCGGTATTTGTTCTATTTGAACAAACGGTTACCCATACTGAAATGATAGCTAGATATTCGGGTAAATTTGTTGCTGATGAGCAAAAAGCAGAAAAATTAGGCCTATTATATCAACTTATAGCGGCAGGATATTTCAATACGGCAATATATTATAAAGCATTAGAATGGCATCAAAAAGAAAAAGATGTATATGAAAAAGTTCTTGGTAATGAACACCAGGATACCGCTACTACTTACAATAACATGGCTGTTATTTTTTCTAAACAAGGCGACTACGAAAAAGCGTTGGAATGGCATCAAAAAGCATTAGCCATCCGCAAAAAAGTGCTTGGTAATGAACACCAGTATACCGCTACTACTTACGATAACATGGCTGTTGATTTTTCTGAACAAGGCGACTACGAAAAGGCGTTGATGTACAATCAAAAAACGTCAGTAATCCGCGAAAAAGTGCTTGGTACAGATCACCCAGATACTGCTAATACATACAATAACATGGCTGTTGATTTTTCTGAACAAGGTGACTACGAGAAGGCGTTAACGTACAATCAAAAAGCGTTAGCAATCCTCGAAAAAGTGCTTGGCACAGATCACCCAAATACTGCCTATACATACAGTAACATGGCTGTTATCTTCTCTAAGCAAGGCGACTACGAGAAGGCGTTGACGTACCATCAAAAAGCGTTAGTAATCCGCGAAAAAGTGCTTGGTACAGATCACCCAGATACGGCTAATACATACAATAACATGGCTGTTATCTTCTCTGAGCAAGGCGGCTACGAAAAGGCGTTGATGTACAATCAAAAAGCGTTAGTAATCCACGAAAAAGTACTTGGCACCGATCACCCAGATACTGCTCATACATATAGTAACATGGCTGTTGATTTTTCTGAACAAAGCGACTACGAGAAGGCGTTGACGTACAATCAAAAAGCGTTAGTAATCCGCCAAAAAGTACTTGGTAATGATCACCCAGATACTGCCGATACATACAATAACATGGCTGTTATCTTTTCTAATCAAGGCGATTACATAAATGCGTTGGAATGGCATCAAAAAGCGTTAGATATACACGAAAAAGTTCTTGGTAAAGATCACCCGGACACCGCTATATCTTACAGTAATATGGCTGTTGTCTTCTCTGAACAAGGTTACAACGAGAAAGCGTTGGAGTGGCATCAAAAAGCGTTAGATATACGCGAAAAGGTTCTTGGTAAAGATCACCCAGACACCATTACTTCCCGCAACAACATAAAAATAGTACGCGAAAGAATGCAAACACCACCCACACAAACACCGCAACTACAAATAGAAACACAACAAGATTTGCCTTCAGGCAAGAAAAAGAAGAAAAAACCTTGGAGCATTATCAAAACGAAATAAACATCCGTAAAATCCTCATTGCGATGATAATGGGAGTAAATCCGCGTCCCGGGCTCGATCCGGGATCTCGGATTTACTCCTATTTACAGAAGCAATCCAGAAACTATGTTCTGCGATATCCTTGGATCGCTTCGGGAAGAGATGTCTGCAAAGATGTCTGCGACGCACTAGACGCGCTAACCACCCTCGCGATGACGCTCTTTTAGGTTAGCATTATGAGTTAGGAGGACTTTATGCGCAAAACCGTTGTTATCTACAAATCTAAATACGGAAAGACAAAACAGTATGCAGAATGGATAGCCGCGGAACTCAACGCCCCTCTTTTTGACCATACGGAAATAAAACCGCATCAGTTTGCGACTACGATATAGTTGTTTACGGCGGCGGCCTATATGCCGGCGGTATAAATGGGGTAAAACTGGTAACTAAAAACCCTTGCAAATCGCTGGTTTTATTTACCGTCGGCGTGGCAGACCCAAGCATTACAGACTATACCGAGATTTTGAAAAATACCATTTCATCCGATAATTTGGCCAAAACCAAAGTATTCCACTTGCGCGGCGGGATAGATTACGGAAATTTAGGTTTTGTCCACAAAACGTTGATGGCGGTGATGAAGAAAACTATAGAAAAAAAGCCGTTGTCAGAGCGCGAGAGCGACGACATCGGCCTTCTTGAAATTTATGGCAAAGACATTGATTTTTCTGACAAATCAACTATTTCACCTCTTGTAGAGTATGTGAAAACACTCTGATTTATGATCGTATAGATGAACACAGTTCGTCCCCACGGTTATCAATACAACCTACTGAATCTCTATGTCCACCAGCTCCGCATCCGCATTATTCTCCATATAGCGGATTATTTCATCTAACGAATCCCGCGCGTGACTGGCTTGAGCGGACACGACGGCAACGCCTACCGCAAGCGTCTGCATAACATCTTGCGCGCCAACTTCCGCAATGCTTACATTAAATTTGATCCTCGCTTTGTCTACAAGGCTGCGGCGCACTTGCCTCTTATCTTTCAGCGAATGTGCCTGCGGAATATAAAACGTTAACTTTGCCGACGATACGAACATTACTTTGACAGCTTACGCATATTAAGCACCGATAGGCAGAAGAACAGAACGGCGGTGGCTGCCAAGTATACAACGGATATTATAGGCGTAACCTCAAAGTTGCCGATATTGAACGTTACGCCAAGCAACCCCTGCAGTTCAGCAACGGTCTCACTGCCGTAGGTATAATACGCGGCGGCTAGCGGTTCGCTCATTAGAATTTGGCGGAAGAGCATGGCAGAGTGATACGGCGGGAAAACAATCATAATATATTGGACAAAGGACGGCAACTGTCCGATAGGCATATATACGCCCATAAGAAAGCCCGAAAGCGTGCCGATTAAAGTGCCGATCGTATTCCACGATCCGGTGCTTTTTACGAATGAGATCAAAAAGCCGAGAACGGCCGTACCGGCGAAATTTGACAAGATTATCAAAAGCGCGAGCTGCACCATCCCCATCGCACCTGGTAAAGGTGCACCTACAGCAAAGAGATATATGAAGAAACCGATCGCCACGACAAATGACATCATTACGCTAACTATGAACGGGCTGAAGACGTATGCAGCCGTGATATGGCTGCGCTTGACGGGCGATGCATAGAACCCTTTGGCGATTTTGTCTAATTTGTCAGTAATCACGATATCATATGCACCGATTGACAATGTGATGGCGGCAACGGCCATAATCCCAGCCATAAGCCATGTATCCCTAATGTCTGTGTCATCCCATCCGCCCTGCCCTAAAAACAGCGCAAACAGCGCGATAATGATTATTATCGAAAGGAAGGAAAAAAACAATGCCGCCTTGTCGCGGAAATATAGCTTTATATTGCGTTTTAACAGTGCCTTCATTGTCTTAACCCCTTTCCCGTTATGCCGATGAACGCGTCGTCCATCGAGCCCTGCACGACCTGGAATCCGGCTGTTTGGTCCTTATACTTCTCAAGTATCGGTTGCGCCGCCAAGGTGTTCTCCAGTTCAAATGAAAGCACCTCACCACTAAATGTCGTTATGACCAGCTTATCCCTGGAA
>WQWB01000013.1 GCA_009785555.1 Defluviitaleaceae bacterium
AATAAATATAATAAATGTAATTTCTGCTTTCTTGTATCTTAGTATTAATTTAAAGGTGACGCAATGATGACATTTGCTTTATATCTTATTTCATTCTTTGTATATACAGCTATATTAATATTAGGTATCTTTACTGCTGGCAATGAACCTTTCGGTTATGGTCTCTTCAGCTTCTATTTCGCAATACCTACATTGTCTTTTGTTACGGCTCTTATCTTGAACAAGAATAACGCTAAATGTAAATGGCTATATCCGTTTATATTTAGTGTATTCGGTATTGTAATTGCTTTAATAGTTACCTTGGCAAGTCTTTCAACATGGGCTATGTTTTTAGATGTTTGGCCTCTTTGTGTTTTTCCTGTATTTATAGGTTCAATCATAGGAAGATGTTTGCGTACAAATTAAACATTATGTAAAATTTTACATACGATTCATGAAAGGATAAACAACATGCGCAAACCCAATATAATCCTAATAAACGCCGATGATCTCGGCTATGGCGATCTTAGCTGCTACGGTTCGGCGGTAAACGACACGCCCCATTTGGACAAAATGGCCGCTGAAGGCCTTCGGTTTACGGACTTTTACACGGCATCCCCGGCCTGCTCGCCGTCGCGCGGGGCACTTCTGACGGGTTGCTACCCCAAACGTTTCGGCTTCGGCAGTTTTGACGGGCGCGCGGTCCTGTACCCTGGGCAAGGATGCGGGCTTCATTCAAATGAGGTTACCATCGCAAAGTTATTAAAAACTGTAAACTACAACACAAAATGTGTGGGCAAATGGCATTGCGGCGACCAGCCCGGCTTTTTGCCGAACGACCATGGGTTTGACTCCTATTACGGCATACCATTCAGCAACGATATGGGGCGGCAGAACGGGCGCGGCCATCCACTCCCCTTAATGTGCGATGCAAGCGTTATCGAGCAGCAACCCGACCAAACAACCCTTACGGCGCGGTATACTGAAGAGTCTGTCCGCTTTATACGCGAAAACCGCTCTACCCCGTTCTTCCTATACCTAGCGCATTTTCACGTGCATCTGCCGCATTACGCACCGGAGCGCTTTCTGCGTGAATCGCGCAACGGGCGGTTCGGTGCGGCTCTTGCCAGTATGGATTGGTCCACTGGTGTTATTTTAAATGAGCTTAAGGCCATGGGGATCGATGAAAACACTCTCGTCATATTTACGTCCGACAATGGTGCGCGCATTACCGAAGGCGGCAGCAACGCCCCCCTCCGCGGCGCGAAGACGACGATGTGGGAGGGTGGCCTGCGCGTACCGTGCATAGCCCGCTGGCCAGGGGTAATAAAACCCGGAGTAAGCAGCGGTATTGCTGCTTGTATGGACTTCTTTCCGACATTTGCAAGGATAGCAGGTGCGGAAATATCTGATGACCGCGTTATAGACGGATTTGATATGATGCCGCTTTTCAAAGGGCAAACGTCCAATAGAACGGATTTTGCATATTATGCGGCAGACAATCTCTGCGCGTTGAGGAAAGGTGATTGGAAACTACACACCGGCCGCGGCCTTGTGTGGGACACGCCAAAGCCGGTACTCGAATTATACAATTTGGCAGACGATATAGGCGAAACCATGAATGTATATGATGAACATCCCAATATCGTTTCGGAGCTTAGGCAATTGATGGAAAAGTATAGGGAAACATTGGGTGACGCGGTAACTAACTCAACGGGGAGAAATATCCGCCCCATCGGCCGCGTGAATAACCCAAAGCCACTAACGGAATATGACCCTGCTCATCCATACTACATCGCAATGTACGATTTAACAGAGCAGGGGTAAAATCATAAAGACTGTCATCGCGAGGGTGTTTTTCCGAAACGATCCAAAAGTTATTGCCTACATTGGCGAACACAGTTCGCCCCTACGGCTTGCAATCATATTTAAAATGATTGAGTAAAACTTATTGAACGCTTGTTGTCACCCGCGCACCAAGCTCACGCAGTTTCTCATCCAAGCCGCTATACCCGCGCTCTAGGTGGTGGATGTCTATGATCTCCGTTGTCCCCTTCGCCCCAAGCGCGGCGATAACGAGTGCCGCTCCCGCTCGCAGATCCGTCGCCTTCACACTTGCTCCGGAGAGAGGTGTTACGCCATCAATAATAGCTGTTCGGCTATCTATCTTAATCTGCGCTCCCATACGCGTCATCTCGGCGGCATGCATGTAGCGGTTCTCAAACACGGTTTCCGTCATTACTCCCCGCCCAGTGGATGCCGCAAGAAGTGCCATAAGCTGCGCCTGCATATCAGTGGGGAAGCCTGGATACGGCAAGGTTTTTACGTCTACGGCGTTAAGCCGGCCGGTTGTGTACACGCGCAGGCTATCCGGCGTTGGCTCTATAATATTCGCCCCCATTTCACGCAATTTGGCTATAACCGGGCGCAGATGGGTATTTTCGGTATTTGTGATTGTAACGTCGCTGCCGGGCTTCATGCAGGCGGCAGTCATAAATGTACCGGCCTCGATGCGGTCTGGGATAATGCGGTACGTTCCGCCTACCAGTTCCTTCACGCCGTTTATTATAATCGTATCCGTCCCTATGCCGCTTATGTCCGCGCCAAGTGTTATTAAAAAGCGGCAAAGATCCGTAACTTCCGGCTCCATTGCGCAGTTTCCCAACGCCGTTATACCTTCAGCCAAAACAGCTGCCATTATAAGGTTCTCCGTCGCGCCGACAGATGGGTAATCCAAATATATCTCCGCGCCTCGCAGCCCGTCCGCACGCGCTTCAACATAACCTTGATTCAACGTTATATCGGCACCAAGTGCGGCAAAACCTTTAAGGTGAAGATCAACAGGACGTGTGCCTATCGCGCAGCCCCCCGGCAGAGCTGTCTTAAACTGCCCAAAACGCGACAGAAGCGGCCCGGCAACAAGGAAGGACGCGCGGATTCTATTTGCAAGCTCCATTTTGGGGGAACCTGTAACAAGCGCGGAGTTAGGCAGTATGTCCATTTCCTCGGCGATTTTATTATATGACGTATCCGCGCCGAGGTTATCCAAAATACTTTGCATAACAAAAATATCCGACAATTGCGGTACATTCTGTATCTTTATTTGCCCGGATGCCGCCAAGGATGCGGCCATAATCGGCAAGGCGGCGTTTTTGCTTCCGCTGACACGTACGAACCCACTAAGCGGCGGGCCGTTTTCAATAATCAATTTTTTCATGATGGTAGTATTAACCATTAGAGATAAAAATATGCAGGGGTATAGATATGAAAAAAGAAGGAAAATTCGTTGTACTGGAAGGCATAGACGGCAGCGGAAAGACAACATTGACGCACCGTTTAGTTAAAGAACTGGACTGCCTTGGCATCGAACACATCAACTTACGTGAACCGTCAGACGGTGCCGTTGGCGCACTTATAAGAAAGGCATTACGCGGCGAGGTTGAATTTACGCCACAAACTATGGCGCAACTATTTGCGGCGGACAGGCTTGATAATGTGCATAGAAACATCGAACCAGCTCTCAATGAAGGCAAGTTCGTGCTGTGCGATAGGTTCGTTTTTTCAAGCCTAGCCTACCAATCCCTAGATATGAGTATAATTGACATTATTGGACTTAACAATCATGTAATAAATACAATCGCGCCAGACTTAACGGTATTTATTGACGTTTCGCCGGAAGTTTCCTTTGAAAGGATGCGGAAAACACGTTCTAATGTTGAATTGTTTGAACAGATTGATATATTGAAAGCCGTAAGGGAGAATTATTTGCTAGCGTTCTCCGCCTTGCCGCAATTTCCTGTAACTATCGTTGACGGTGATAAATCCGCGGATACCGTTTTTAATGAAGTTTGGAAATATATAAGTGACGAATATCCGGCGAAACGCCAAATATTAAAATATTAACTAGATCGGGCAGCTTTAATGTATAAAGCGCATTCCGTCCGCGCAAGCTGCATTTCGCATCCAATTTCATATGGACTGCATAAGTCCCCATTAGTTACATAGGCATTGGCGGCGCAACCGCCGCCGCAGAAGAACCGTCCCCAGCATGTTCGGCATTTTTCTATACCATAGATATTGGTTTGGGCAAATCTATCATTAATTTTTGTATTTTTGTAATCTGTGTTATCTACGGCTAACGAACCTAAGATAAACTCTGGCTTATCTGCAAATTGGTGGCACGGATACATTGCCCCGTTAGCCGCGATGGCCAGATATTCCGTCCCTGCACCGCAACCGTTGATACGCTTCTTGGCACACGGACCGCCGTTTAAGTCTATGTTAAAATGAAAGAAATTAAACGCCTCCGGGTTTTTAATCATAATATCCGCAAGCCGCCAATATTCTTCCTTAATTTCCACCAAATGCTCAACGCGCAGCTCCAAATCCGCGCCGCCGCCGATAATAGGCTCCACGGAGATTTGGCGGAAGCCGAGGTCGGCGATATGTTTAACATCGTTGGCAAAATCAAGGTTTTTAGCCGTAAATGTGCCGCGTATGTAATAATTGTCTTGATTGCGGCTCTCCGCGATTTGCTTAAATGCCGGCACTAGCACGTCATATGTGCCGCCGCCGCGCATCGGGTCGTTCACTTCGCGCCGCCCATCAAGGCTGAGAACGATATTTGAGATATGCCTGTTAATGAAATCCATCTTTTCAGAATCCAGCAAAACCCCATTCGTTGTGAGCGTGAAACGTATGTTTTTGCCAAACTCCTTTTCCCTATCTCTCCCGTATCTGACGATCTCCACAACCGTATCCCAATTAAGAAGCGGCTCACCGCCGAAGAAGTCAACCTCAAGGTTCCTCCTGTTACCGGAGTTTGCTAGTAGGAAATCTATGGCCGCCTTACCCACATCGGTAGACATAAGTGCAGTATCACTATCCCCACAACTTGTATAGTCCACAGCAAAACAATACCTGCACTGCAGATTACACGATTGCGCAACAAGCAGGCACAACGCCTTGACAATGCCCGACGGCGCGGCATCCGCCTCTTTATATATATCTGCAGAAAAAAGCAATTTTTCGTTAATTAGCTCATTTATTTCTTTATGGGCTAAGCGAATTTCGTCTTCATAAAATTCACCGCCCAAGTTTGCCAATGCCTTATCAAGGTCGCCATGACCATTATGAAAAAAGTCCAAAACACGAAAAACAGACGCCGCCACAACATGCAACACGCCTGAATTTACATCTAAGACTATATACTTACCGTTTCTTTCAAATTTGTGGATCAATTATTTAATCTCTGATTTCTCTTCTCTAATTTCCGCTTCGCATGGTTGGTTGGCTACCGTACAGCTTGTTTTACACGCGGACTGGCAAGATGCCTGGCATTCGCCGCAACCGGTGTGGGCTACGCGGCTCTCGTCATTAAGTAAAGTGCTATTGATCGTTTTGATAAGTTTCTTGGTCGTCATATTTCCTCCGAATTTTTATTATTTTTGGATTATACCATATGATTATATTTTACGCAAGTGTTTTGTTACCTAACCCTGCGGTATATCATAACCTCACGCCATAAACCACCATACCAGCCATACTCATTAGTTATCCTAAGTTCATTTCGGCTAATATTTACCGTAACACTGCTTGTACCGTCTATATAAAGGCGGTTGCCGTTCATTCTCCAATCAAAAAGCTCTATCCACCCGTCAGAATCTGTTATTATACCGCTTCCATCATTTCGGAACTCAAGGCGGAAGCTATCGTCTTCCTCCACACGCCATACATCTTCTAAAGACCATCGATTATTTATAAATTCATAGTATCTGGCTTCAATCGCATTCCAAGAACCAACAATATTCCTGCCGCCGCTAAAAACCATTATTAAAATAACGGCGACAAGGGCAGCCGCGCCACCGATTATTATTGGTAGACGGTATTTGCTTAAAGCGGACGAAGTTTCGCCGCCGCAGCCAAGTGACGGTGCGGTCGCAGCATCTGTCTTACTGCCGCAATTAGGGCAGAAAGATGGTCTTTTTTGAAGTTCATTACCGCAATTAGTGCAAAACATTAAATACCACCTCGCCATTTATATTATCTACGCCTGTAAGTCGTAACACCGTTATCCCAACGTATGGTAAGCGTGTTTCTGGATAAGCTGTGTTCACGAAAATTTCCGTTAACATAAAGCCTGCCATTTATTATTTCCCACCTATTGACATGCGTAGTGCGCTCACTACCCGTTCCAAGCCGTTCCCTCATGAGAAGCCTGCCGTCTTCAAGAACCTCAATACCGTTCAACCCATTTCTGGCAACAAAGTCATTAAACTCTGATTGTGTTAGGTTATCGCGGCCCGTCATTTCCCATTGGCCTACAATTTCGCTATTTCTACACGCGACAGAAAAAATCAGAACCAGCAGTGAAAGAGCTAGAACGGATGCACTTCCAAGTATAACAGGCAAGCATTGCCGATTGTTAGAGGTTACATTCATTTCCGAATTAGAGCTTGATTTCATTATTGTTAAATCCCCTATCATATAAAATTACATATACTTATCATAAAGCGGAGAAAGCGGCAGATCCATATGTATACGGTAGATCGCTTCGCTGAACACGTGCGCGGATGTAAGCAGCTTTACCTTCGGTATTCGCTTTTCCTGCGGGAGAAATACCGTATCCAGCACCGCCACTTCCTTTATCGGAGAATCCTGTATACGCGCGATCGCATCCCTCGCGAAGACACCATGCGTGCAGCAGGCGTAAACCTCCGTTGCGCCATACTTAACGAGGGCTTCCGCATCCTTGATCAGCGTACCGCCGGTGGATACCATATCGTCCACCAAGATAACACGCTTACCGACGATATCACCTATAATGTTCATCGCCTCGGCAACACCCGCCTCGGGGCGGCGCTTATCCACGATGGCGAGGTCAATGTTCAGGCTGCCGGCGAAAGAACGCGCGCGCCGTATGCCGCCAACGTCCGGCGAAACAACGACGGTATCTTCCATATCATTGACGAATTTTTGCTTATAATAAGTTTGGAGAATTGCCGCGCCAACCAAATTATCCACGGGGATATCGAAAAAACCCTGTATCTGCGAGGTATGCAGGTCCATAGTTAGAACCCTATCCACCCCGGCGGCTTCCAGCATGTTGGCTACGAGTTTTGCAGTGATTGGCTCGCGCGGCTTATTTTT
The DNA here is from genome assembly GCA_009785555.1 of Defluviitaleaceae bacterium. Lineage (GTDB taxonomy): Bacteria > Bacillota > Clostridia > Lachnospirales > WRAX01 > WQWB01. Next base: position 7,129 of record WQWB01000013.1, read on the forward strand.
CCTATCCTGCCTCGTATAGGAAAGGTAGGGAATGACGGCCGTTATCTGCCGTGCCGACGCGCGCCGCATAGTGTCTATCATAATCAAAAGCTCCATCAAATTGTCGTTGACAGGGCTGTTTGTTGACTGCACTATAAAGCAATCCGCGCCGCGTACGGTTTCGTTGATCCGAACATAATTCTCTCCATCCGGGAATAGGGTGGATGTACTGTTTCCCAGCGGCAAACCCAACTTCGCCGCGATATCTTCCGCCAACGTCTTGTTGGAGTTACCGGCAAAAATCATGGGCTTGCCCTTAAACGCGCCGTCCGCGCTTTCGCCGCCGCCGTTCGCCGTAAAGTCCATGGCCGCCGCGTCAATGCCTGAAATAGGTAAATCTAAGATCATATCCTCACCTTGTTTCACCTTATCTTATGTAGTTAAGTGATTATAGCATAAGACGGTATAAAATGCAAGCATGAAGAGTTTTTATCATTACGAATAAACTCGAGGCAATCCATGCATGGCTTTATACGGTATTCGTATTTCTTCTTCATAAAATTAACCAAAATTTTATTTTACGAAAATTTGAAAAATCTACCCTTGACAAAAGAATGTATATAATGTAGAATGATAGGTGGCTAAATTGTGGCGAAAGCTACAAAATATAAAACCCCTAATAGGAAGGTGGTACTGCTGTGTCGAAAATGGTAGAAATACGCTGGCATGGCCGCGGCGGCCAGGGCGCAAAAACTGCTTCACTTTTGCTTGCCGACGCTGCGTTTATGACCGGTAAGTTCGTACAGGGTTTCCCCGAGTACGGCCCCGAACGTATGGGCGCACCCATCTCTGCGTTTAACCGCATCAGCGATGAGAGAAGCCCCCTGCACTCCAACATTTATGAGCCTGATTACGTCGTTGTCGTGGACGCGACGCTTTTGTCAGCCGTTGACGTTGTCTCCGGGCTCAAAAAAGACGGTGCGATCATCATCAATTCGGAAAAGACACCGGAAGAGTTCAGACCTCTTTTGGAAGGCTACGCAGGTCGCATCTATACAATTGATGCAAGCCAAATTGCCGAAGAAGAGCTTAAAAACAGAAACCTGTCAAACACATCTATGCTTGGTGCCGTGGTTAAGGTAAGCGGTGTTATACCCGAAGCAAACCTTATTAAGGATATGGAAGACTCCATGAAACATAAGTTTGCGGACAAGCCCCATGTTATCGACAGCAACATGAAGGCACTGCAGCGCGGAATGAAGGAGGTTAAGGGATAGTATGAATTATGTAAAAGACGCAAACCTCAACCTTACATGGAAAGAAGTCGCCCCCGGCGGCACGATTTTGGGCGGCGGAACGAGCCTTGCCGTAAACACCGGCGATTGGCGCGTATACATCCCCAAGTTTTTTGAAGAGAACTGCACGCATTGTATGCTTTGCTTCCCCGTATGCGCGGACAGCGCGATACCCGTAAACAAAGACGGCAAACGCGAGGACTTTGACTTTATGCACTGCAAGGGCTGCGGTGTGTGCTACATGGTTTGCCCGTTCGGCGACTCAGCCGTTAAAAAAGGCAGCGCAAAAGTAGCTATCACTTGGGAAAAGGAGGACAAATAATGGCATTCGCGAAAGCAATCAGAGAAAGACTTTCCGGTAACGAAGCCGTTGCAACCGCGTTAAAGCAAATTAACCCGGATGTTGTTGCTGCTTACCCCATCACGCCCTCTACAGAGGTTGTGCACTATTTCGCACAATACTACGCGGACGGCGAAGTAAACACAGAATTCGTAGCCGTTGAATCCGAGCACAGCGCAATGAGCGCATGTATCGGCGCGGCATCAGCTGGCGGACGTTCCGCAACGGTTACCGCCGCATGCGGCCTTGCACTTATGTGGGAGTTACTTTACGTAGCCAGCGGTACACGCCTGCCCATCACTTTGGCGGTCGTAAACCGCGCTCTCTCCGGCCCGATCAACATCAACAACGACCACAGCGACTCTATGGGCGCACGTGACAGCGGTTGGATCCAACTCTATGCGGAAAACAACCAAGAAGCGTATGACAACTACATTTGTTCCGTGAGAATTGCGGAACATAAAGACGTCCAGCTTCCCGTTATGTCCTGCCAAGACGGGTTCATCACCTCTCACGCAATCGAAAATATTGAACTGCTTGAAGATGCCGAAGTTAAAAAATTCGTAGGCAAATACAACTGCGACTTCAACATGCTCAGCGGCACGCCAACATCCGTCGGCCCGTACGACACCCCAATGTTCTATTTTGAGCATCAGTACCAACGCGCTATGGCGATGAAAAATTCCAAGCAAGTCATCCTTGATGTATACAAGGAATTCGCAAAACTCACGGGGCGCGAGTACGGCCTATTTGAAGAGTACAGATGTGAAGACGCGGAACGCGTAATCGTTGTCCTCAACTCCAGTGCTGGTACGGCAAAGTATACATGCGACAAGCTGCGCGAAAAAGGCGAAAAAGTCGGCGTTATAAAGATCCGCGTTTTCCGCCCGTTCCCGCTTGAGGAACTTGCGGCCGCGCTTTCCAAATTCAAAGCCGTCGCCGTTATGGACAAGGCGGACAGCTTTTCAGGCATTGGCGGCCCGGTGTTTACGGACGTGCGCCACGCATGTTATGAACTTGAAAATCGCCCGCACATCATCAACTACATCTACGGCCTCGGCGGCCGCGATGTAACCGAAGAAAACTTCGTAACCGTATATAACGCCCTTGCGGAAGTTGTTAAAACCGGCAAAACCGGCGAGATTTACCGCCACGTTGGCGTAAGGGGGGTATAATCATATGGAAGCATATAATTTGAAAAAAGAAGCATGCAAACGCGAGCGTTTCGTCGGCGGCCATCGTCTTTGTGCCGGTTGCGGCGCAGGCGTTGCCGTGCGCGGCGTTCTCCGCGCCGTTAAGGAAGAGGATCACACTGTCTCCGGCGTCGCAACGAGCTGTTTGGAGGTTTCCAGTTGCCTTTTCCCGTTTACGGCATGGCAGGATAACTTCATACACTCCGCATTTGAGAACGTTGCCGCTACGGTATCCGGCGCAGAGGCAAGCTATAACGCATTAAAACGCCAAGGTAAAATCGATAAAGAATACAAATTCATCGCTTTCGCTGGCGACGGCGGCACGTACGATATCGGCTTTCAGTCCCTCTCCGGCGCAATGGAGCGTGGCCACGACATGGTATATGTATGCTACGACAACGAAGCGTATATGAATACGGGTATGCAGCGCTCATCCTCCACGCCTAAATTCGCCGAAGTTACGACGGCCCCGGTCGGCGACGAGATCCCCGGCAAAATGCAGCACAAAAAGGATCTCACCGAAATCATGGTTGCCCACAACATCCCTTACGCAGCGCAAACAACCTTTGTCGGCAACATGAAGGACATGCACGAAAAATCCCACAAAGCACTGTACACCAAAGGACCTGCGTTCCTCAATGTACTTGCACCCTGCCCGCGCGGCTGGAGATATCCACCGGAAATGTTGATGGACATCTGCAAACTCGCCGTAGACACGTGCATCTGGCCTCTCTACGAAGTAATTGACGGCGACTGGAAACTCACATACGAGCCGAAGACGAAATTGCCCGTCATCGACTACCTTAAAGTACAAGGCCGCTTTAAGCACATTATGGATGACCCGGCTAAGATCGACGAGCTTCAAAAATTCGTTGATAAGAAATGGGATAAACTCCTTAAAAAATGCGGTAAATAAAACAGTAAATAACATCCCCCGCAAAGTAATAATTTTGCGGGGGTACATTTTTAATAAAGGAAAGAGAGACTATGCTTAAAAAAATAACAACAGGCATTTTGACATTCTTAATTATATGCGGCGCAATCGTTGCATTTACGGGATGCGTTACCTCACGCAATCCCATCGAATCTATGACAATTTTAAACACAGGCTTTGCAGGCGGCATACCCGATTCAATGGTTGATGTAACAATCACCCCGCGTGACTTAGAAGGATACCCCTGGCTTGCGGAAATTACATTTATTTCCGAAGATGAGCTTAATGCCTTGATTGAGGAATACGGCGCAATTGAACTTCGCTTTAACCCGGTAACGCAGGATGATGGCGTTATCACATGGACGCGCTATGAAATCATAGCACCCGAAGGCATGGATTATGTTTTCGTAAGCTGGTTCTTTGGCGATACGATGATACGCGGCGAGTTTAACAGCCTGTGGCTGCCACTTGAAAGTATCGACGACGCGTCCCCAGCAAGATATTTAATTTTTGCAGACACACCCGGCGAAATCATACTCACGACCTTTACTTACACCTTCCGTAATTGGGATGAAATAGCAGAATCAATCGGTTTATCCCAAGATCCGGCCGATACGCATACATTAAATCCGGCATTCCCTTCCCTGCCGATAAACGCACCAACAGGCGGCTGGTACAGAGCCCCTTGGAACAGTTCAACAGTAATAATTTTTAACGGAAATTAACAATAAAAAGTAAATAGCCTGTCGAATTTATCGTCAGGCTATTTATTTCCCATAAATTCATAAAACAAACTTTAAAAAATTATATATTGTTATTGACAAGCGGCGCAAAATGTGTTAATCTATCAAACAGAGTTTACGCTACCGTGGCTCAGGGGTAGAGCAGCGCACTCGTAATGCGCAGGTCGTGAGTTCAAATCTCACCGGTAGCTTGTGCGTATTTAAAACGCAAGTTCATATCAGCGTTAAAATATGATTGAAACTAACTTTTATTAATTAAACGGCGCGGGGGTGGCTTAGGCGGTTGTCTGGGTTGCGTTCGCCTTTTTCGTATATACTGGGATATGGAGGATTTATAATGGATCAAATTACAAAAAACCGTAAATTTATGCAATGCCCGGATTTTTCCGGTGCTATGATGGAAAGCGACCAAAGCAGGGGCGTACATCACCCGCCACACGGCAATAACCCAACCGGCAACATCGTAGCATTACCGTCTTTCGATAATGTTGAAAAAACACCGGAATACAGCGAGCTGCTGGACATACGCCGCAGCCACCGCGTCTTCACTGAAGCGCCGGTTTCACAGGCGCAATTAGCCTACATGCTTTGGACGGCACAAGGCGTACAAGACTACCGCGGCGCAAATAACGTCGCCACCCTCCGCCCCGCGCCAAGCGGCGGCGCACGCCACCCATTCGAACTATACGCCGTTGTACAAAATGTGGAAGGGCTTCTGCAAGGCGTTTACCGCTACCTGCCGCTTGAAAACGTCGGAAAAAAGACGGTCCATATCGAATATTTAAGCAAAATTGAAGATTACGCGACAACTATTACCGATTCGCTTGCCGGGCAAAAATGGGCGTCGTCCGCACCCGTCGTACTGTACCTCACCTGCGTACCATACCGCGCCGAATGGCGCTATGCCACCGCTTCCCACCGCGTAATGCTTATAGACTTAGGGCATGTCGGGCAAAACATCATGCTATCCGCCGCCGCATTAGGCTTTGGGTCATGCTGTATAGCGGCTTATAAGCAGAAAGAAAGCGACAAGCTTCTTGGAGTCAATGGAATTGATGAATACACGGTTTACGCCGTACCCTTCGGAGGAATAGAAAAATGATTGACATTGTATTTATCCGCGAAAATATTGAGTTAATGAAACAAACATGCATTAACAAAAAAATGCCCGCCGATATCGATAGGATAGTTGAGTTGGATGTGCAGATACGCGCCGCGTCCGGTAATGTCGACGCGCTCCGCGCCCGCCGCAACGAAGTGTCCAAGAGCAAGGAAAAGACACCGGAGATTATAGACGAAGGGCGCAGAATAAAAATTGAGTTGGCTGACCTTGAAGAGGATTACAAAACCCTCAAAACTGAATTCGATCACCTCATGCTATATGTTCCAAGCGTACCGGATGCTGATGTACCCGTAGGTGCGGGTGAGGAAGACAATTTAGAGCTACGCCGCGTCGGCGCTGTGCGCGAGTTTTCTTTTGAACCGAAAGACCATTTAGAGATTATGGAAAACCACGGCATGATAGATGTCCCACGCGGCGTTAAAGTTGCTGGCAGCCGCTCATACTTTTTAAAAGGCAAGGCCGTCATGCTTGAGCTGGCCGTCTCACGCCTCGTTATTGATATGCTTGAGACCCGCGGCTACACCCCCATGGCCGTACCGCACATCGTGCGCCGCGATGCTATGGAGGGTACTGGATACTTCCCCGTCGGCGAGGATCAAAGCTATAAAATCGACGATGAGGAGCTTTATCTGGTGGGTACGTCAGAAGTGTCGCTCGTTTCATATCATATGAATGATGTGCTTAACCTGGAAGACTTCCCAATCCGCTTCGCCGGCATATCGTCTTGCTACCGCAAAGAGGCCGGTACCTACGGCAAGGATACGCGCGGCCTATACCGCGTTCATCAGTTTCATAAAGTTGAACAAGTGATTTTCTGTGAAGCGGATAAATCTAAGCAAGAAGAACTGCATAATGAAATTTTAAAGAACACCGAAGACATCCTCGCCGCACTGGAGCTCCCTTACCGCGTATGCCTCGCCTGCACGGCCGATTTAGGGCAATGGCAAACACGCAAGCATGAGGTTGAGACTTGGATGCCCAGCAGAGACGCTTATTGTGAGACGCACTCTTGTTCGTCCGTTGGCGATTTCCAAGCCCGCCGCGGCAATATCCGCTACCGCGACGAGAACGGTAAAATGACGTACGCCTTCACCCTCAACAACACGGCCATCGCAAGCCCGCGTATCTTGATCCCGCTTTTGGAGAACCACCAGCAGGAAGACGGTTCAATTTATGTACCGATCGCATTACGGCCGTATTTAGGAGTTGACGTTTTGCGTCCAACAATATAGTAGAACGATGCTGAGGGCGGGCTTATCTGCATCCTTACCGATTTATTAACTGTATATAGTTTATACTCCTTCGTTTTTGCCACGTTGATGCAATGTTATACTGTTGACGAGAAATTTTTGTTTAGGTGAGGTGAATATGAAGCCAAGAGTAATAAAAAAAGAAATTGTTTATAGAGAACCGCATATTGTCTGGAATTCATCGACATTGTTGCTTGCGATAATATAGATGAGATGAACGAAGTTCAACGAAACGCCACCTTGTGTTTTTGGTATGACAGTGAAATGCAAAGTGGTGGTAATCTACAGTGCTTTGAAAACACATCATTCATGGGAAACACTGACTATATGAAGGTTATTGACGCATTGCTCTGGTTTGGTGCAAAAAAACAATCCGAAGTATTGCTACGAGCCATTTCAACGAGAAAAAGTGAGAAACGTGGCTTAATCAAAAGTGTTGTTGATTTCGTTAAACATGCAGAAGAATGTTTATATGAAGACCTTGATAATGAATACTACGAATGTGAACCTGATTTGAACTGCTTGTTTGAAAAAATGTTAGAAAAGCACCAAGAAGAGTTTGTGCTAATAGAATAAGCGCAGTTGAGACTACCACTAATAAGCATTATCTACACAAAACAGCAAAATTCAAAGTAAGTCAATTCCATCCAAACCAAAATAACGGAGGATCACAATGCAAACAAACGTAATGTTTTCCCAAAAACTTCGCGCGCAGATCGACGACGCGTTCGAAGCGCGTTTCGCCGTCACGCCCAAGCCCGACGGTATGGAGAAAAACTTTGCCGACATACAGTCCCAGCCGGATGACTACGAATACAAAGCTGCATACGAATACTGTCTGAAATATATATACGCCTTCATGCCTATTTCAGACATGGCGGCATACGACCACGACATTTACATAAATATCGTACGCCAAGCCTTGTTTGTTCAGACACAAAACCTTTGGAACGAAAAAATCCCCGAAGCCATATGGCTTAACAATGTGTTACAATACCGTATAAATAACGAGAACATAGAGTTTAACCGCGAATACTTCTTTGACGAACTTTATGAACGTATACAAAACAAAACCTCCGAAGAAGCGGTTATTGAAATTAACTACTGGTGTTTGGAAAAACTTACATACACGGGCAGCTCCATGCGCACACTGGCGCCGTTTGCCCTTGTTAAGTCCACGATGGGCCGGTGCGGCGAGGAGAGTGTGTTCACCGTCTCAGCCCTACGTTCCGTCGGCATACCGGCGCGGCAGATTTACACGCCCCGCTGGGCGCATTGCGATTCAAACCATGCCTGGGTTGAAGTCTACATCGGCGGCCGCTGGCGTTTCCTCGGCGCATGCGAGCCGGAGCCGGTGCTTGACAAGGGCTGGTTTACGTACCCTGCCTCCCGTGGCCTGCTTATTTACGCCAGGGTGTTTTCAACCATCCCCAGCGAGGGTGATGAAGTTGTGTACTACACCGGCGTAACGCACGAGGTCAACCGAACGGGCTTTTACGGCCAAAACCCCGTATTTTTCTCCGCGAATGTCCTTAACGGCAACCAAAACGTTAAAGTGCATCTCTGTATGGTAAACAGCAATTTTATGGCACCATTTGTGTCGCTTACGCCGGATGAAAGCGGAAAGATCGGCTTAACCATCGGGCGTGGAGACATCTACCTACATGTGACGGACGGCGTTCGCCTTATCACGCGTAAAGTGGATACACGGCTTGAAAACACGGTTACCGTCGATTTCTCAAACGCTACGGAATTTGAAACAGGCAATATCTCCATGATCCTCACCCCGCCGTTTTCGGACTATAAAGACCCGGATTACGGCTTTACGCCTGAGGCGTTTACGGCGCATAAGGAGCGCGAGGCGCAGTGCCACGAGATACGCAAAGCCTTCTCCGCCACATTTGCAAACGAGGATCAAGGCAAAGCCCTTGCACAAAAGTACGGTATGGGTGAGGACTGCGCGGAGATTTTTATAAACGCAAAGGGTAACCTTGGTGAGATAATTAAATTTTTGGACATGACATCCATGATTCCGATACAAAATAGGATAGCACTGTTAAAAACCCTGCCACCCAAAGATATGTTGGACTGCGAAGCCGTAATTTTGGCTGAACATTTAGTGCATTCTATGCCGTATGCGGATAAGTATACAGCGGATATTTTTAACCAGTTCATACTTAACCCGCGCATAGACGTGGAGATGCTTTCGCAATACCGTGTGGATATTGCAGAATTCTTCGGTTCTCATTTAAAGGACTCTTTCATAAATGATCCAAAAAAAGTTTGGTCTTGGATTGAGAAGAACATTAAAACCGACACGGGATATGACTATACCACCAGCAACGACCATAATTCACTCTCCCCTTTCCCCTCGGTGCTTTTGGCGTACGGATTGGGCAGTGAGCACGGCAAGAAAGTCTTCTTCGTCGCAATCTGCCGCACATTCGGCATCCCCGCGCGCTTAAACTACGGAGGCGTTTTGGAATATTACGCGGACGGATGGAATAAACTTACGGAAATAACCTCACCCAAAATGTTTAACCTCACCATTAATGGCGAGGATTTGCAATTCTTCCGCAATTTCGTTATCTCCAAACTTAACAACGGTCTGTATGGGTTTTATTCTTTATTTGGCGGTATGGGTCGCCGCGGGCGCGGGGCGGAGGCGCCGTCCGTCGCGGGAACACACAGCGTTGAGTCGGGGCATTACCGCATCCTAACCGGCGTTAGGCTTGCGGACGGATCGATGTCTATAAATCTGTACCATATTACTGTAGACGGCGACACAGTGGTTGAAGTTACAGTACCAAAAGCCACGGGCGGACTGCCGAAAATAGACGTATCAAGCGTTAGTTCCAGACTTACGGCTCCCAGTTCGCAATTTACCTTACTCGCCTATGTCGAACCGGCGAACGAGCCGACAGAACATCTCTTCCGCGAACTTCTAAGCGCGAAGGACGCTTTGTCCAGCAAAAATATCGGCATTGCGCTAATAACGGACAGAACCAACGACAGCCTGGAAAATATGAAGAAAACATTGGCAAATCTAACTATAAGTGATAATGTTAAGCTGGGGGAAGAATTTGCAAAAGCACTCAACTTCGACGCAGACAATACGCCAATCGTCGCGCTCGTAAATAAAAACGGCGAGGCCGTATACTACACCCACGGCTACCACGTCGGATCGGTTCAGATGGCGATCGTTAATGCGGAGTAGAAGGTAAATTATGAAGGCAACTTTGCACTAGAGATAAACAAGGTTTACACCTCCATCTTTCCATCAGATAGGGCTTTACAAGCAGTGCATGACGAAGATGTGCGGAACGCTTTATGGTTTCCTGCACCACCCTATGGGTTGGAGTTTAATTAGCTACAAGAGAGACAAGGCGAGCTTCTACCTCGGTAATGAGAGGACGGGAGTTCGCCTTTTTCAATCAACAATAAGATGTCGGTATAGGAAATGTTTTATTAAAATCGTGCTGTATAATTAAATTATCTCGCGCGGGAAAGGAGGGCAACCAAATATTATGGAAATATTCCTAAAATCCTCGCTCGATTATATTGAGCAAAACCTTAAAGCCGAAATAACGGCAGACGAACTGGCCGAGATGGCGAATTATTCTGTAGGTCATTATTGCCGACTTTTCGCTCAAGCAATGGATTCAACCGTTGCAAACTATATTTTAAAAAGGCGGTTAGACCATGCTCTTGCCGAAATATCATTGGGTCGAAAAGCTATCGGCGTGGTGCTTGAATATGGCTTTAATACCTATGCAGGATTTTATAAAGCATTTGTCAAAATGTATGGTTGTTCCCCAAAAAAATATTTGAGTATTTACAAAAAATCGGAGGTATTTATTATGCAAAATGAAAAAGATTTACAAGCTATTCTTGCAAACTGGGATATTCCTCAAGGACTAAAAATCGAAGATGCTTCTTCGAGGAATTGGAAAACAGGAAAAATTGAATGGCAGGTTTGGAAAATCGGGGATGATTATTACCTCAAAACCAACGAACGCTCAATAACGATAAAGAACATCAGAATTGCCAAAGCATTGGAAAAAGAGGGATTAACGTCCGAATTTCTGCCGGTCCCCACAACGGCAGGCAGCGATTATCTTGATGGCGCACAAATCTTTTTGCTCACGAAAAAGGTTGGAGAACCGCATATAACCAGTCCTAAATCCGACGATGAGCTTGCGAGCATGGAGTTTAATAACCGTATGAAACACGCTTATAAACTTGGGCAAGCTATCGCCAGACTACACTGTGCGTTAAAATCTGTACAGGATGACGTTAAGCCCTACGAAGCAAATAAATACAAGCAAGGTTTAGATTCTATACCAAAGGTAAAAGCGTATTCCCTCAAGCACAATATAGGAATTGATGATGCTTTCTTCGATGATTACGCCAAAACATTTGGTGAACTATACGACAAGCTACCCAAACAACTTGTCCACGGCAACCCAACCAGGGATACTGTAGTATACGAAAATGGGGAGGTCGTAGGGATTAAAGGGTATGAAATTTACAATGTGTCCCATGTAAGGCTCTTTGACATAATATGGTGCGCAGGCGAAATAAACACGCAACCTATTGAATCATACCTAAAAATGTTTAAAGAAATTTTAAAGGGATATGACAGTATAAACCCGCTTACCGATGAAGAAAAGCAATCGGTATATTATATGCAGTGCGCAGCGTCATTGCACTGCATTGCCCATGTTGATGATGATACATTCGCTGTATTAAAGCGTAATCTTAAAGCGTTGGTTTTTCTTGCCAATAACAAAGAGATGTTCCTTAATCTGTTATAATCCTTGGTATAATAAGCTTCTACCTCGAAAAACGAGAGGTAGAAGCCCTCATTTTTTCAGTTAATATGGGTTTGGTTATTATTTTATCGCAAACCCCTTACTCCTCTTCAATTAAATGTGCTGGGAGGAACGCATTATTCGTCCGAAAAGTTCGCCTGTATAGCAATGTGTAGGTATTTTATTAAGTTGGGGCTTGAGAGCAGGTTTGTGGAGGATGCGCCTTGCTTGGGAGACTTATAAAATTTCCTACCCATTAGAACGCCCGGTTAACAATAACCATAACTTCACCAAGCAGATTATCAAACAAAAATTCAACGACGAAAAACAGCCCGGCGGCGTAGCAGGCGATGTTCATGGCCTTGGCTAGGTGCGGCCGTTTGTCGGCATCGATAAACATCTCCGCAAACATCTGCACCACAGTTATAACCAATATTTGGATAATTAAAGCAAAAAAGTCATTCATGCTTAATTGTATGAATGACTTTTTGCTTGTATACTTTAATTTAACTTATCAAAAACAATCCCTGCTGCATACCTTATATAGAACCTAAATTTTTTAATGGGAGATTTATATGAAAAAGAGATTTTTCGCCTTCGCGTTGGCTGCCATTATGGCTTTATCCGGCGTGGTTTTTACAGGTTGTAGGAATAATGAGGAGGAAGATGGTTTAATTACGGTTAGGCTTAACCAAGTTGTACATTCTATTTTTTACGCACCGCAATATGTTGCGATGGAGCTTGGCTTTTTTGAGGACGAGGGGCTTTTAATCGAACTTTCCACCGGACAGGGAGCAGATAGAACCATGACCGCGTTGATATCCGGCGAGGCCGATATCGGGCTTATGGGCACGGAAGCTGCGCTATACGTGTACATCGGCGGATTGTTGGACCACGCCGTCGCCTTCGCGCAACTTACACAGCGCGCCGGTAATTTCCTCCTCGCACGCGAACCGATGCCTAACTTTACGTGGGCGGACGTGGCCGGATCCACGATTATCGGTGGGCGTGCGGGCGGCATGCCGCAGATGGTGCTTGAATATATCTTACGCCAAAACGACTTAGACCCGCAAACGGACGTTGAGATACTAACAAACCTTGCGTTTACCACAACAGCTGGCGCGTTTACAGGCGGCGTAGGCGACTTTACGGCGGAATTTGAGCCGTCCGCCTTTGCGCTGGAGCAGGCCGGAATCGGCTATGTGGTTGCCATGATGGGTGCCGACAGCGGCCTACTGCCGTACACGGCATACTTTGCGCTGGGTAGTTTTATTGAAGGAAACCCCGCTATCATCCAATCCTTCACAAACGCCGTACAACGCGGCATGGAATGGGTGTCAACGCATACTGCACTGGAAATTGCCGAGGTCATACACGTGCATTTCCCGGAACACAGTTTGGAAAACCTTGCGTTTATGGTACAAAGACATATTGATATGGACGCTTGGAACCCAAATACGGTATTTGTTCGCGAAGGGTTTTATCTACTGCAGGATATTATGGAACAGGGCGGCGAACTCTTGCGCCGCGTGCCGTTTGAATCGCTTATAAACAACGATTTCGCCGAAGAGGCGCTGAGGAGATAAATAGATAATTAATTAGCAAATACGAATATAACGAAGCAATCCAGAAACGTCATTTTATCGGCATTTTCTGGATTGCTTCACGGAAAGTAATTGGTGTGCTATAAAGGAGCTTCAGAGATAAGCCTATTGAAAGTGTGAGTGGTAGTTCAGTGACGGTATAGTTAATTCGTTTTTACCAAGAAACAAGGCATAAAATAATTGGAAGTTGCGCACTTATACACCGACGGAGCCGATGCAGTGCATTTTGCTGGTGGCTTTCATGCCTATCGGCATGAAAGCATAAAAGGTAACGTTTGATAATGACTATGAAATACTTATATCGCACATATTGGAATATATGCGTAATTTGTATGAACGGGAGTATTGTATTCAGCATGACAGTGGTATTCCACTTCTATATGGACATTTTGGTTAGACATATATCCGTTTTCACTTGCAACTATACGCATAAGGTCAAAATATTCATAAGGGTCGGCACTATCTTTTCCGAGTAGTGCGGCGGCATTTTTATCATTCCGTAAGCGAAGCCACAAACCGCTTGGTTGTACAAGCAAGTCATATTGCTTGTCTTGTTTATCCGAATATGTTTCCTGTGCGAACATTATACCACTCGGTTTATCATTGCATGAATAATTAATTGAAATAGAAGCACTCCATGCAGGGTTGATTAGCTCCTGTTTAGGCGCAATATCAACGAGTGCTTGGTAACGTCTAATCAACGTCATATCATCATCTGCAAACGCAGGGTCAATATTATTGTCAGCATAAGCGACACAACCAACCCACACAACATCAGGACGCTCAATAATATCAAACTCCACTTCCTTATAAATAATGGTTTCCTTGATATTCTCAACATTAGACACTAATTTTTTTGACATAATAAATCCACCCTTTGCATCAATTTTTATTGTGAGGGGATTGAAGCATTTAAGTTGGCTTTCTGATATACCAGCTTTAGATGGCGTGCACCCATGAAAGCGTTTAAATGCCCTTGAAAAACCTTCCGACGTTTCATATCCGTATTTGAAAGCCAAATCAAGCACATTAGCATTTGAATTTATTAATTCTTGCCCTGCTATAGTTAACCTTCTATTTTTAATATAATCACTAATAGATAAACCCGTAGCTACGATAAACATCTTTTGAAGATGATTAGCCGAATAGTGAACGTGACCAGCAACATCATCAACTAAGATGTCTTCAAATAAATTATTTTCAATAAAATTTATAGCTTTCTGGGTATCCTCAATCCATTTCATGTTATGACCTCACAAGCAAAGTATACGATATTTTATGCAAAACAGTCTTGACTTTTTTCATTTTTATTTGTCCAATATACAAATCATTCTCTTACGGATATTTGCGCTTTAGTAATTGCGCAAGCAGGCATTATTCAAATACCGTTTTCGCAAACCCCTTAACAACCCTCTAACCACTATCGTTACACCGTTTATTATAACCGTCCCGCATAAAATTGGTTTGACCACTTCAAGCGGAACTTACGTTACCAATCAGACATGACAGTAAGTATCATGTGGAATTACTAAATAATGAGAATCTTTCTTTTATCATCTTAGCAACAACATCCGCCCGCAAATCCGTATTATCTATCTTTATATAATCCTTGCCGGCAAATTCGCCGGCGTTGCTGACATAGCGGGCGGCGGTATTTCCATCGTCGTCTATAAGACGTTGGTTGGATGCCTCAACATCCCTCTTCGACGCCTTATGGCGCAACCTATTTTCCGTCACATTGCGTTGCAATCGCACTTCTTGGGACGCAACAAGCTCCGCAAAATATACCTTCACACCACATGGTTCGAAAATTTCTATAATCTGAGCAATATAATCCCAGCTGTCTTGAGAATTGAAGTTTATCATACCCGTAATTATTAAACCATAATGTGAGGACGCGGCAAACTCTTCCAAAACCACTTCCCTAAGCCGCGCCATGATCCGCTTATTAAATTCCCCAAAAACCTCTAAAACCGGCTCAATTACGATATGGTTATGGAACAGCCTCATATCGGTAATCTTCATAATTTCCTGCCCAACCGTCATCTTGCCGACGGCGGTAGTGCCGAATAAGAATAGCAATTTCATACTTTACACCTTTCCTATTACCGTCTTATTCCCCATCCAAACCCGTTTCATAAGAAGGCGCCGGCGGACGCCGCGTAATTGGTATGGAAAGGTCGATACCATAAAGCTCTGAGGCTGTTCTGTCCCCGTTAAATTGAAGATTTACGTGCGTTGAATTTGTGTTCTCAAGGATAGTGTATAGGATGGAATATATTGTAAGGCGCAGTATTTCCTCGTTTTCGATTTGCGATAAGAAATCATGAGCGAAATTTAGGTGGCAGATATTACCTGTAACGATTGCGATTTCCCTAAGCCGTACACCCGATGGGATGAGGCGACGCATGTCGCCCAAGTCTGCCGTTGGGTTTATCAACTCTTCGATTAAAAGGGTTTCGGTGGTTCTGTGTCCGCGCAGGGATAATTCGCGCTCTACAGCAACAAGTTCCAAATACGTCGGATGCAGGTAAAACAGCGTAAAAACCTCCGTACCTTCTGGTATCGGCAAATTTTCATATGTCAGCAAAACATTGCGGCGCGAAAAAACGCCCAGATACTCATACTCATATTCCTCGTAGCCCTTTATCCGTATTTCTACTTCATTTACAGAGTTTATTGACGTCAACGTATATACGAGCGAGACGAGCGAGATACTCCGATCTACAGGTGAGAGATTGTGAAACTCTTTGCTAAAGGTTATAAGTACCGATCCATTAACAACTGCCGTTGTCTGAAGGCGTGTTGGCAAAGCGCGCGCACCTGGCGTTTGCTCTGCAACCCGTTCCAAGCGGCGGATCGAATCTATAATAAGTGCGGATATGTTGACAGTATCACTCGAAACTGGAAGCCGCATGGTTTCTGTCCGCCAATCTTCATGGAAATAATGCAAAGTTACGACTGTGTAACCATCGCCGCTGCGCCCGCAGGATGCAAAAAACAAAATGGCGGCGGCGAAGAGAAGTAAACAAAGGTATCTCATCTTAAACAAATTATCACAACCCATCTATTTCTTCAAAGTTTTTCTTATAAATCTTTAGGTATTATGTGGATATCAGCCCTTATCGCGCCATCCTCAAAAATATCTATAACCGCATATGTTTTATTTGCTGCCCGCAAGGATGCGCTGCCCGGGTTTAAGACAAAAATATCCCCTTGGCGCGCATTATACGGTATGTGCGTATGCCCAAACAGAACGATATCCGCGCCAACACCTTGCCCATAGGTAACAACGCGCATCTCCCTCCCGTACGCGATATCCTTAAACTCTTCCTTAACGTTAAAATGATGTCCGTGCGCCATGAAAATAGTTTTTCCCGCTACTTCTATCATTTTCTGCCCTGGGGCAGACCCACGGTAATCGCTGTTGCCGGTAATGGCGTGGATTTCAAGTTTTGGAAAGATGTAACTTATATCATCCACATCGGAAGCATAGTCCCCAAGGTGCAATAAAACGGCAGGTTTTACCAAAGGCAAAACCTGCTCTATACCCGCTTTATCGCCATGCGTATCTGAAAAGATTAAAATCCTTGTCATTTGTATACCTCTGATTTTAATATAACATATATAAATGGGAAAAGCAATTTGTTTATACCAATTCCCTTATTAGTTTCTCATTTTCACCGGTTAAAAAATAAGACGGCGGTATATCTATCGGCGTGTAGCAGCCTGCCGTCAGGCGCACGCTTGCACGCGCCGCAGCCACCATAAACTGCGCCGTCATGGCTGGGTTGTTGATGCTCATGTTAAACTCGAACCGCTGGTTATGTGCGCCAGACGATACGCCTTTACGCACAAGGCGCACACCGTGTCCGTGGTCTGTTAAACCCTCTATATCCGGCGCGTGGATTATAGCCGTATTGTCATTTACAAAATACGGGTCAGCTTTTACCTTTGCGGATACGGCCTCAAAATCAACGTCATCGTCGATATCCAGGTAAACGACACGGTTGTGCATACCGGTACCATCCGCAGGGATGGTTACGGACAGTGCGTTTCTCACGCCAGATATCTTCTTTACAGCAACTGTATGCCCCATGCTTATACCCGGCCCATAGTTTGTATAGGTTATACCAACCGGCGCAGCAGCAAGGAAGAGCGCGCGTATGATAGAATCTATGCCTGGATCAAAGCCGGTTGACGTTACGGCAACCGCGCCGGACGCCTTCGCAATACTGTCCAACCGCTGTTTGTTATCCCAGATATTATTGTGTATGTCGAAACTGTCCACCGTATTTATACCCATTTTTAAGTACTTTTCGGCAATGCCGATAACGTCAACGCTTGGTGTCGTTAATATGGCGACATTTATATTATTAAGTGATTCAATATTTTCCACCAAACATATTTCTTCATACGAATTTCCTGACGCAACTTTACGGCGAACTATCCCGCCAAGCTCCATATCTTTCGACTGTCGGATCGCTTTAATTGCGTAGCTGCCTATGTTTCCAAGCCCAACTATGGCTACCCTTATTTTTTTCATCGTATATCACCTCTAATTAAATCTTTCATGGAATAAATACCCGGCGGCTTATTTACAATAAAGTGCGCGGCGGCAAGTGCACCCTGCGCGAATACCTTGCGTGAGATCGCGGAATGGGAGAGGCGGATAACCTCATGTTCGCCAGCCAAAATAACCTCATGCTCGCCAACGATACCGCCTCCACGAATGGAATGAATAGGTGCATCCTTATTATCCGATATGGAATCCCGCAGGAGAAGCGCCGTCCCGCTGGGCGCGTCCTTCTTTTGATTGTGGTGGGTCTCTATGATTTCCACGTCAAAATCAGGTAACAGCACGGACGCCATATTTGCCAACTCGGCCAAAAGAAATACTCCCATACTCATATTTGCGGACATGAAAACGGGTATCTTTTCTGCCGCCTCGTTTATTAACGCATACTCAGCCTCCGTATGGCCAGTGGTTGCGATAACCACCGGCATGGAACGCATAAAGGCGTAACTTAGCATATCCTCTACTGTGGCATGGTACGAACAGTCAATTACAACATCTGCATTTATATCCCCGCCAACATCATTTATGTGCCTGTACATAGGAAATTCGGCGGAGCAATCCAGTTCCACATCAACCCCTGCGGTTATATGGATATTTTTACAAGCAATCTCACGTATGGCGCGGTTTAACTTGCCTGCCGCGCCGTGCAGTATGATTTTTATAGGTTTTTGCATAGTTCCATTATCCTCACAGCATTTTGACTTTGTATCTCCACAAGAGGAAGCCTTAGCGCTCCCGTGGCATACCCCATCTGCTTTAATGCGTATTTTATCGGTATTGGGTTTATTTCACAGAACGTGGCGCGGTGCAACTCATTCAGCGATATTTGCAATTCCCTCGCTTTTTTAATTTCGCCGTTAAAGAAACTCTCACAAATCTGCGCGATTTGCCTTGGCACGATATTTGCCAAAACAGATACAACGCCGACCGCACCCATAGCCAGAAACGGCACGGTCTCGTCGTCGTTTCCGCAATAAATGCTTAACCGTCCGTCGGTTAAGTCAAGCGTCGTGGTCAATGCCGAAAAATCGCTATTCGCTTCCTTTACGGAGTCTATACCCGGGATTTTAGATAGTTTTGCATATGTCTCCGGCAAGATGTTTAACCCTGTGCGAGACGGCACATTATATACCATAACAGGTACGCCGACGGCGGCTATTTCTTTATAATGCGCCATAAGCCCATCCTGCGTCGTTTTATTATAATACGGCGTAACGGCCATAACGCCGTCGGCCTTACATAGCTTCGCGCTCTTCGCCAATGTTGATGCGTAAGATGTATTATTTGATCCGACGCCTGCGATAAGCGGTATACGGCCATTCAGACGCGACGCGGCAAACCCAATTATGCTTTTATACTCTGTCTCCGTAATCGTCGGCGACTCACCCGTTGTACCGCACACGACGATGGCTGATGTGCCATTATCCAGCTGAAAACTTAGAAGCCTTTCAAAGCTGTCGTAGTCTATCGCCGAGGAATCTTTTGTAAACGGCGTGATGATTGCCGTACATGACCCTTTGAAAATGGGATTGTTCATATTCAACATCCTAACTTTCACTTAATTATCAACGCATTTCGCCAACCCAAAACATTTCACCGTTTCGTAAGCTATTTTTTCACCCAACTCCGCTTGAATGAGGACGGACACTGTAGCCTCAGACGTAGCCACCACTTGTATTTCGCCGCCGCATTCGTGGATAATTTCCATAAACCTCGCAGCGATACCCGGCTCCGCCGCCATGCCGGCTCCCATTATACTTATCTTGCTGAGTCCGTTGTCGGATGTAATGTTATTTATGCCATACTTTGATTTCATGCTGTTTAACGCATCAATACCTCGCGCGCCATCCTGCTTGCCAATCGTAAAGCTTAATTGCAATGTCCTGTCACAATGCTTTATCTGACTTATAATATCAAGATTTATATTAAGCTCAGCCATTTGCCTTAAAACTTCATAAGGCTTTGCATTTTCCGTAAGCATTAAATTTATAAGATATACATTTTTATCAACCGAAACCCCGGCAACCGAACTTTTTTCCATACAGTTTCCCTCCTCATACTTTTTCGGCACAAAATTTGCCGCAGGAACAAGCCGTGTGCCTGCGCCATCCAAAAAAGACGAGCGTACGCGCAGGTTTACGCCGTATTCCATACCAAGCTCAACAGCTCTGTTGTGCAGTACCTTGTTTGCCTGTACGGACATCGCAAGCATATCGGGGTAACCCACTTCGCAAAGCCTTTTCGCCGTCTTTATCAGGCGCGGGTCGGCGGCATATATACCGTCCACGTCGGTATATATATCGCATACATCGGCATCCAGGGCGACAGCCAAGGCAACCGCCGTCGTGTCGGAGCCGCCCCTACCCAAAGTCGTAATGTCCCCATATACATTGACGCCCTGAAACCCCGCAACCAGCACAATTTTACCAAGGTTAAGCTCCATAACGATGCGCGCCGTTTCTACATGTAGGATTTTAGCGTTGCCGTAATCCGCCGTGGTGTGTATACCGGCCTGGAGAGCACCGAGGGATATTACCGGCAAACCAAGCGACGTAAGCTTAATCGCCATAAGAGCGACGCTGACCTGCTCACCCGTGGATAAAAGCCTATCCAACTCACGCTTATCCGGGTTACCCGTCAGGCCTAATGCCTTTTTTATTAAATCATCCGTCGTATCACCTTGCGCGGAAAGAACAACCACTGTTTGTTGGCCTTTTTTGTACGTTTCTTCGATAATCCGAGCTACGTTTTGTATGCATTTGTTATCAGCAAGGGATGAGCCTCCGAATTTTTGGATAATAAGCATAATTTTAGTCCCCTAAGAACGTACGCGCACTCCGGCCGTGCCTTATAACGGCTATTTTCTCCGCAATCTGCACGGCATTAAGAGCCGCTCCTTTACGAATTTGGTCGCCGCATATCCACATTGCAAGTCCTCGCCCTGCTTTGCGTATACGCCCAACATATACGTTATCTTCTTTGCTCGCATAAAGGGGCATAAGATGCCTCTCAACATCCGCCAACACGACACCCGGTGCGAATTGCAACAAACGCCTTGCGATATCCACGGAAACGTCACTTTCCTGCTCCACTACCAAGGAAATACAGTGCGACCGCTCCACCGGCACACGTACGCAAGTGCAAAACACTTGCAAATCCGGCGTATCAAGGATTTTCCGGCTTTCGTTGCACAGTTTTGTTTCCTCGTCAGTATATCCATCACTCTGCATTTTTCCAATTTTAGGTATAACATTGTTAAGGATAACATGGTCAAACAACCCTGCCTTAGGATCGTCACCAGCTGCGTAATCCTTAATCTGCCTATCAAGCTCTGCTGTGCCGCCCGCACCCACGCCCGACACGGCTTGGTACGTTGAGGCATACACAGACTTTATCGGCGAATATTTATGGAGCTGCCCCAAAACGGTTAAGGCAATAATCGTTGAGCAGTTGGGGTTACTGATTATGCCGTTATGCCTATCTATCTCATCGCCGTTTATTTCCGGTATAATAAGCGGTACGTCGCCACGCATACGGAATGCCGAGCTGTTATCCACAAACACGGCCCCCGCAGCCTTTATCGCCGGCGCATATGTCTCTGCAACACCAGATGTAGCCGCACCCAGCACAATATCCATACCGCTAAACGAATCCTCCGTAACC
>WQWB01000014.1 GCA_009785555.1 Defluviitaleaceae bacterium
CAGCCGCAACAACAGTTCCATCAGCTTAATGCGCTCTTGTTTTTTACGATGTTCTTCCTCTGCAATCTTATGTTTCCGTTCTTCTGCCACTTTACGCTTTCGCGCTTCTTCTTCGGCTTTACGCACCCGATCTTTTATCGTTTGATTAATACCTGCCAACTCATTACGTAATTCTTCATCCGCAAAACGCATAGCATCTTTGAAATAACGTATATCTTCCAATGGGACATGATGATGAACCAAATTTTCCTTCTTGTTGATTTTCAGGTATATACATAATTTTCCAATAAAGGCTGGTGCATAGTGAGGGTCTATGTTAAGTACAGTCTCTAAAGCTCTATCTGCATTCTCCCATTCATAGTATTCCAAAAAATACTGCGCACGTGCAGTTAGAGATTCGGGCGTTGCACCGGAAGCAACTGATGCTTTTTCAATTTCTAATCTTTTTTTCGTTTCAGCTACCTCGGCGTCCAGCTTTCTCTTGTGCGCAGCAACTTCAGCTTCAAGCCTTCTATTGCGTTCGGCAGCTTCAGCTTCTTGTCTTTTCTTCAGTACCGCTTCTTGTTCGTGCTGCTCACGTTGCCGAGCTTGTTCTTGTGATTTGCGTATCCGTTCTTCGACTTGCCATTCTTCTTCACAGCCAGAACAATAAAATCCATCAGAATAGATTCCATGTTTTGAACATTTATATGCGTAAGGAATGGTATCATTTCCAAAATATTGGGGAATTTGTTTATAAGTCGCCATTTTATCTATCTCCTCAACGTAAATAAATAACAAGATTAATCATCATCCCAGATGCTATTAGAATCGAATCGGTCGTCATCATCAAAGATGATGCTTACATCCAAAGGTTTATTGGCGCTACTCCAAACGCTGTTGGTATCAAAAGCGTCATCATCTCTCCAAACACTGTCTACAATTGAGGGTTCATTATCATTTAGGATACCTGACCATACGTTACTAATATCATCACGAACAAAATCAAAACCCGAAAATTCGTCATATGAATATTGCTCCGAAGAAGTAGAAAACTCTGATTGCCGCACATGAGAAGAATCAATTCTGTAAGCAATGCTTGCACTTAACCCATAATAAACCGTGTTGCCCGACACTGTGAAGGCTATATCATTACTTAACCCTCTGTAAATCGTGTTGCCATCAATTTTGTAAGCAATATTCATGCCTAGGCCTTCATAAACTGTATCGCCGGATATTGTGAAAGCTATGTATTTGCTCTTGCCGCTGTAAATTGCGTTACCATCTACTGTGAAGGCAATTTCTCCGCTCAGTCCTTCGTAAATTTGCATCTAAATCCCCTTTCTTTATGAGCATGCAGGCTCATTATATTTTGATAGCTTCACCTCGCTCTGTGTGCAGCGTATACAAAAAAATCCTAATACACATGCTCTTTAGTAAACCAACCGTTCATTAAGAAAGTATTATTATAAAATCTAAGATAAGTTTAACATATCTAATACGAAAATAAAAGCTTTATTTATCATTATGACCCGCCAAACTCATGAAACTATATCCCAAGCCAAGCAAGCACATATAAAGTTAAAAAAATTACACAAAGCCAAATAGATGAATTTACACTTCCAGCAAATACCTTCTTTAATGTACATAAGTTGCTAATAGAGATTATAAAATTATTATTCTCTTAACAGCAAAACCCCCGGAGCAGACACTCCGGGGGTTTCTTCCTATTTTAAAATGAGGTGAAGAACTATTTTAATAATTACTGCCTCACGGTGCTAAGCCGTATCTGGTTGATATTCGCTCCTGTATTACGCATTATAATATCCTCTATCATCGCCAATTCCTGGTCGGTTATCGTTGCCTTGCTAATGATAACCTCAACCCAATTATCGTCTATACGCACATACGATTCGCCAAAGCCCCGCGCAAGCAGTGCCGTTTCCGCGGCGGATTCGGCCTCCATGCGTCGAGTAAGCTCCAAAATCGCCTCACCGCCGAGGTTACGCGTTACCTGGTCCAAATCCGGCGAATTCATAACAGTACGCAATGATTCCTTTTGGCGGCTTCTATCTTGCTCACGCCCAAGGCGTGCCTGCACAAAGAAGTTGTTGTCTCCACCCGCACTGCCCGTTGCATTTACAAATACGGCCGCGCCTGTGCCGTTATTTGTATCACCCGGTGTTGCACCCGCTGCTACAGCATCTTCGTTAAAGCCAAGGCCGTTCTGACCAGGGAAAATAGCAACCTCACTGCCAAAAAGGCCGTCTAAGATAATCGCACCTATCTCTCCGGCGTCAGTCATGGCGAATTGGCCGTCCTGCGGAGCATTCCTTGTGTCAAGGAAGTTTAAATAACCCGCAACGCATATCATTACAACCAGTGCAGCGATAATAATTTGATTTCTTCTCATGGATAACATATTTACCTCCGATATTTCCTTACTATATTTTTTATTTTATCTTTCCATAGGTAATACAATTACATTATGTATTGGGATTCCAAGCAGGCCGGACGCGGCACGCACCAAGGCATCACGCACGACGATGTTTCCGCCGCCTTCGGCCACGATCAGCACACCCTCGATACGCGGGGCATTTTCGTACAGCACAAGAGGCGTTTCACCGCCCTCCCTTCTATTTATCGTTACTATTGTTTCGGTTGTGCGTTCCTGAAAGTTATCCCGCACGCCTCCCGCAGCGTCCTCCTCCGTCAGCACAGATCTATCCGACGTTGTATTACGCGCAAAAACCGTTTCGTAGGAGCGCGATTCGTGGATTAATACACGCACCTTACCCGCCCCCTCCACCAACGAAAGCATCTCCGCAAGCCTCACGCAAAGCGTATCTGCCTGGGTTTGCAATACCGGTGGATTTGAAATCGCCGGCGTGATGTGTTGCGGATCACGCTCGTCATCGCCTACACGCATAAGCACCATAAGCAAAACACCGGCAACTAACATAATAAGCGAAAACTTTATGACGGTACCTTTACTCGGGATTTTTTTTCCATCCGTACTTTTTCTTAGCATTTCATATGCACCTCTATTATTCATCTTTATGGCTATATAGAAGAATTACTTTGAAATATCAACAAAATTTAACTTGCTAAAATTTTATTAATATTTCAAAGTAGGGCTTGATTGGGTAACGCGCAAACGTCCCAGCCTATTCGTAGAATAACTACGCATGTTGTTATTCTACGAACATTCCTCTATACTTAGCCTGCACTTTCCGAATTAAGCAGAAACACACAAACTAAGTACGCATTCAATTACGAAGCAACGCGGAGTACCGCTCAAGCCAGTTTGCACGCTTCATTGAGTTAGCCGGCAAGTGCTGTGTATAACATGTATATTACTGCTTGGGATATTATAGAAGTCCGCCAGCAGATTTTTTATTCGCAAAACTGTTTCGGAATACATATCACTGTCGCTTTGCGCAGGAGGCACGGCGCGTCCGCTACCCGCCTGCACCCGCACGGGTTCTACACGTATAATACCCTGCCGCGTATCAATGTTTGCCTGCCGTGCTTGTAGCGTTAGGTAAACCTCAAAAATCTGCCCAAAATCTCCTTCCGTAACACCAACAACAAACTCGGCGTCGACAAGATCATATTCATCAAACGCGGTAAGCAACCGCCTTGTTTGCTCGCGTAAATTGTCACGGAACGTATTGATAATAAGTTCATTTTGCGTATTGTCCAAAAGATTAAAGTTTTCATTCATAACTTGCCTCTCCATGCCAAAGTTAAAGTCAAGGAGAATGGAGTTAATATCCCTTCCAAGAAGGTTGGTTATAGGCGTTATAAGGATGATAACCAAAATGACGTTTAGAAAAAGCTCCGTAAATCCTTTTAGCTTACCATCCGGCACAAACGCCCCAACAAGTGCGGTAAACATCACATAAACCGCAATATTACGAATGTACTCAACTAAAATAGCCATACCCACCTCTATAGATTCAACCCCATAATTTTTGCTTTACAGGCTAATCATCAGCATTACCATAAATAAAAAGCTTACCATCGCCAAAGCACACGCCGCCAAAACCAAGGATGCCAGCGACCCAGCCGCGTTTATCGCCTTTACGATGCGCTTATCGCATATAGGCTCTACGATTGCGGCGGTTAACTTATACGCAAACACGAAAGCGACGGCTTTTATCAAAATAGGCATCATCATTACTATGATAACGATGATAACGCCCGTCAGCACCGAGGATTTTACCGTATCCGCCCATAGAACGGCAAGATCCACCGCGCCACTAAGAGCCTGCCCTACGACGGGTATCGCACCGGAGGCCGCCCTCGCCGTGCGAAGCGCGGCATTGTCAAGTATCGGCGCGGATAAGCGGTGTAGCGTCAAAAGCCCCATAAATAAACCTGCAAGCGTGAATAAAGCATATTTTATCAGCTTCCTAAGAAGCTCCGCCAATTTGGAAACGAGTTCCCTTTCCGTCATATGGTTCACTATTTCGAGAATTGCCGTGACGATGAGAGCCGGAGCGATAATATCGCGCAGGACGATCTGCATGGTACCGGCGGCAAGCATGGCAAGCGGGTTCATTATCGCAGCGGAGGTGATGTTGCCGGACACGAGCAGGAGGCTTGCCATAAGAGGCACGGCGGCCTCCACAATGCGCGCAAGCCCAGCCGAAAACTCCTGCATTACTCCGACGGCTGTTATAAATGAACTTAGAAGAATCGACACGACAATTATGTAGATGATGTAAAAACCTAAATCCGATGTACTCTTTGACTTAAGGCTTATGCTAAGAACCGTAAGCACCGCACCCAGTATGATGATTAAAACCATTTCCCTTAAAAGACCCATAAAAACAGATAATTGCGAAAACAGCGGCGTAACAATGCTTTGCACGATACCCCCAAATGAAGTGTCCAGTTCTCCGCGTAAGATTTGGACAACCACGTCGGTAAAGCCAACCTGCCCGGGCAAGCCAAAACCGGCGATATTATCCATCGCCGACATATCAAGGTTGTCCATTATTGGCCTATAGGATTCTGGGATTATCATATGTACCTCGCTTATGTAAATAGTTCTAAAAAACGGTTAAAATCTGCTGCAGGAGCGTTAATATAACCGGCGCGGCGATGGCCAGGATAAGAATCTTACCTGCCAACTCAACCTTTTGCGCAAGGCCATTTTCACCGGCGTCGGCACAGATAGAAGAACCGAACTCGGCCGCGTATGCGACGCCTATAACCCGAAGCACCGTCGTAATATACACGCCGCCTGTGCCAATGTTATCCGAAATCGACGTAAAAAGCGACAAGACCGCCGAAAAGTACGGAGCGATCATAAAAAATATCAGCACCCCACCTATTACGGCGATTAGGGACGCGAAGACGGGGTTGTCCTTCTTCAATGAAAGCGCTAAAAACGCCGACACTACACCGGTTGCGGCTATCCTAAGTATTAAAGTATCCATGCTATAGATTAAAAAGCTCTTGAACGGTCAAAAACAAATCCGACACATGCTGGATAACCCAAAACAATACGACGATAAGCCCCGCAAGGGTAGTAAGCACGGCCTGCTCTTCCCGCCCTGCAGCCTTTAAAACCTGGTTAAGCACCGCCACCAATATGCCGACGGCGGCTATCTGAAACACGACTTGGATTGTCATTGGTTCACCCTCTAAATCAGAATTGTTACGATCAACAGCCCCATAATTACGCCAGCACTGCGGTAAAGCCGTTTTGTTTTCCCTTCGCTTTGGCGCAGCTGCTCAATCTGCGCATCTATGTATCCGACCAGCATGGTTATCCCAGCCGATTGTGTCTTTGGGTCAAGGTAACCGATACTTTCGGCAAGGCGTGCCGTATTCTCCACGTCCTCAACGCTAAACTCGTGCGCAGCTAGCATATTCGCCGCATCCCGCCACGCTTCCGATGCTTTAAACCCTAGGTTTATGCTGCGCTCAACAATTATGAAAAAATTTCGTACGGGCGAGGAAGCCTTTGCCGCCGTTTTCGCAAGCGCGTCAGCCAGCGGATTATGTGCGTATACGATTTCGCCTTCAAGAAGAAGGAGAGCCTTCTTCATTTCAGAAAGGCCGCGTATACGCCAGCTGTCCTTCATGGAATAATAATACCCAAGGACGCCGCATGATGCCAAAACAAGCACCGCACCAATAATACGAATATATATCATACAAAACCCCTCTAATCATTATCAAATCTTTCGAATTTTTCGTGTATAAATTGTTAAGGTGTCTGCGACGCGCTAATTTCATGGTTAATATACCCCCAAAACCTCACCCGGAACATTGTCCCTGCTGCGCCCCAAAACAACAAACCGCTCCACGATCCCCATATCAAGCAAAGCCATAAACGACGGGCGCTTCCGCAAATCATCCACTCCGTAACCGTGCGCCGTGCATAATATCTTAACGCCTGCATTTATTATTTCAGATATCGCTTCTATATCCTTTAGACTTCCTATTTCATCCGCCGCAATTATATCCGGGCACATCGAGCGCAACAACATCTTCATGCCATCAGCCTTCGGGCAGGATGTTAAGACATCCGCGCGGCAGCCGATATTTATGTTGCCGCCAATTTCGTTCCGTTCGTCCGCCACGCCTATATTCAATCCTTTATTATTTAAAAGCCTGATAATATCACGTAAAAGCGTTGTTTTTCCGCAACCCGGCGGAGAAATGATAATGGTGTTGCATATTGTTATCTCGCTTTTCATAATTTGCGGCAAAACCTTGTCACCGCAACCGGATATATGCCGAGAAACGCGAAAACAGAGGGATGTAATGTTTTTTATGCTTGTAATATTACCGTTTTCGATAATACATTTACCGGCAATGCCAACCCTGTGCCCTCCCAGCATCGTTATATAGCCATTTTTTATTTCCTCCGCAAAGGCGTAGCGCGAATGGCCGGCGATGCTTTCGACAGTTTGCTCTATATCGGTGGATGTGGGTTTGTAAGCTAATTCTGGCTTGTCCGTTTTGAAGCCGGCGGCGGTGATAAAAAACTCACCGGCCACGGTTTTTATGATAAGCGGCGCATTGATTCTGACGCGGATTTCCGTAATATCGCCGAAATTGTTTGCCAGCGAAAGCGCTGTTTTAAGCCCGCCGTGCGTATATTTAATAAAATCTGCCATATTATTATCTCTTTCGTTTTCTGCCTTTAATTCATAAGTATGTACAAGCATACCTATATATGCCAAATTATACTTGCTATACCATAAAATGCTTCGATAAGATGTAATTGTTGTAAGGTTAAACTTGAAAACAAAAACCATTTCCAAGTTGAACGGCTGTACGTATGCCGTTTTGCGCACAAAAAAACCCGGAACTTATAGGGGGAAGTTAAGTCCGGGCTCGAGGGGGATTTTATTTTGTCGCGGCGGTGTGATTGGTATTTGGTCAAATAATCAAGGAGAGTTGTTTGCCGCAACCATATTATAAGTTTTACCAATATTTCAATTAATATACAGATGTGTTAAAATTTTGTGATTTTTATTGCGCGGAGGAATATTCCACAAAACCGCTATATCGTAATCGTATATACCCCACCAATAACGGTATCAATCAGTAAATCCTCACCGCACATGCGTTTTTCAATAATTTTGCCGTTCGCATCAACTATTTTGGCGCTACCAATCCTTGGGTAACGTATTTGAAACGTTCCGCTCACCCGCGGCTTTACGGTTAGCTTCGTCAACATTCCATTATCCCACGCACAGCCAATTTCAAGGTTACCTCTGGCCACCAAACCATCGTATGCGCCGCTTCCCCACGCTGGCGGCAATGCCGGCAAAGGCTCAACGATATTGCCATTACTTTGCAAAAGCATCTCCGCCACGCCCGCCGTGCCGCCATAGTTGCCGTCGATTTGGAAGGGTGGATGCGTATCCCATAGATTCGTAAGCGTTCCAACCTTAAGCAGAGACTGAAACAACTCATAAGCACGCTGGCCGGACTTAGTCCTAGCCCAGCAAAGCATACGGAAGGCCATAGCCCAGCCCGTTGATTTATCGCCACGCCGGTGCATCGTAACCTTCGCGGCTTCTACCCACTCTGGTGTATCGCTGGTGATTAACTGGCCTGGAAACAGGCCTTTGAGGTGAGATATGTGACGGTGGTTCGGATCTCCGATCTCGCCGTATTCATCCTCTTCGCGGTACTCCTTTATCTGGCCGCTCCCCCCTATGATAATAGGGTCAAACCTGCTTATCTGCTCTTTCGCCACGCGGACGGTTTCGTCCTCAATCCCCAATATTTCCGCGGCGTTTATGGTATCCTTATGGTTTTCATAGATCATTTGCTGATCAAAAGCACACCCTGTGGTTGTATAATGCCGCCCGGCAAAAACGCCGTTTTCGTTCTGAAGGCTAATTTCCGGGGATGCGGATGGATGCACTAATAAAAACCCATCTTTCTCAATTACCGATTTAGATAAAAACCTGGACACGCCAGAAAGTATTGGATACGACATATTCCTTAAAATATCCGTATCGCGGGTATAATCATAATAGTCCCAAAACATTTTTGCTGTAAGAGCGCTAGTGCCTGGGCCGGAATGCCCGCCAGGCCACGGGCCGCTCACGTAAAACGGACCCGCACCCGTGCCAACCGCCCAACCGTTGTTGCCATGTCCAGCCTCCTCAAGCGGCGCGACATACGCCGCGTCCGGATTCTCTAGATTAATCTGCGCTATATACTTATCGGCGTTACCTTGCGCTATTTTGAAGAAAGCCTTGTTCATGTCGGCATAGGACTCAAACATCTCCGCCAAATTCGTGGTAAACGCCGGCCAATAGTTCATTTGGATAT
Organism: Defluviitaleaceae bacterium; assembly: GCA_009785555.1. GTDB lineage: Bacteria > Bacillota > Clostridia > Lachnospirales > WRAX01 > WQWB01. The sequence continues at coordinate 8,797 of WQWB01000014.1, forward strand.
TTATATTGTGCCAATACCCCGCACTCCACGGCGCAATGCCGTACTGGTTCCACACTCCTTGTAAATTGCCAGGCAACGCACCCTTTCTAGACGACGCAATAAGCAGATACCTACCGTATTGGAAGTATACCTCCTCCAAATAAGGGTCATACCTTCTTTCCTTATAATTTGCAAGCAACATATCTGTAGGCGTTTCGGTTAGTTTGCCTCCGATATCGAGATAAACCCTATCGAAAAATTTACCGTAATCCGCAACATGGCGCCGCCGGACTTCATCATACCCGAACGCCACGGCGCTCTCTATCCGCGCGGAAACACGGCCATGCGGGTGCGCGTTGCCGCTCAACCGCTCAAGCCTATCTCCGAAATATGTCTTTTCGGCGATTTCATAATTTGTACCGCCTGTTATGTATATAACGACGCTGTCCGCATTTTCCACAAACAACTTGTCATACCCCGCCCTTATCTTGCCACCTTCAGGCACGACGCGGATTTGACCTTCGTACAGTATGCCAAAATGCTCCATTTCACCAATTATCGTTATTGTGTCGCCGCCTGCACGAACTTCGCCCGTTTTGCCCATATCGCCGTCGCCGCCGTAAGGATCCTTGCCGAATGGTATTAAATAAGGCGTTTCCGCCCTTACCGTAAATGATATCCTGCCTTTTTGGGACGCCGTAAAGCGCACCGCAATTACACCATCTGGGTATGAAGCAATATATTCACGCTCGTAGGTAACTCCACCGTATTCGTACGTAGCGTGGGCCGTAGCGTCGTTTAACACAAGATCGCGCACATAGTTTTTTATTTCACACTCAGGATGATTTATGTCTATATAGATTTCGGCTAAATTGTTTACACCACTTGGATAGGGGTTGGATAGGCTTATATCCGTAATTTGAATGCGCTCAGTATCTGTGCGGCCGAAAACGTTAGCTCCTAAATAGCCGCACCCAAGCGGAAGCGACCAGGCCTCCCAATCCGGGTCTTTCTCCCTAGACCAGTGCGAAGGCCAATTGCTTGCCTTTTTACCTCGGTTCGGCGCGGGTTTGTCGTACCAAAGTTTATAAATTTTCCTCATCGCGTTTATTATCCTTTGTATGTGATTTAATTTCCCTTTTTCCAAATATATAGGACAACGCAAGGCCAACGACGAACGTGCCGGCGGCCGCGGCGACTTTGCCCGCGGATATACCGCTCTGGTATGTTATGTCGTCGTTAAATAATGCATAAACCGAGCCGAGCATCAACCCCAAAATTACGGAGTATACGGAGGCGGAATAACGGCTTAAAAGCTTTTCAACTATTTTTGCCGCTATTATAACGCCGAGAAGTATGCCTATGCCAAATGGTAGGATTACGGTAAAGGTGCCGCGCCAAACGTCGAAATCAGTTAATCCAGACGCAAACGCGGACAGGGTATGTGTAAGCACATGATACAAACCCATAAGGAGAAGGACGAATGCACCGCTGATACCAGGCACAACCATTGCCGCCGCCGACAAAAAGCCCGCCGCAAAGATATGGATGATTTGGATGAAGCCGATGTTGTTTATGTATGCGACCGGATCCGGCGATTGGCTTGGAGCGAGATGCGACATAGCTATCAGCCCGATAACCGGTAAAATTACGAATACTACGCGAAGCGGTTTTACCTCCCCACGAGTTATTTTTGTGTTTGCAAAAATGCTTGGGACTATACCGGCGATAAGGCCGACAAACAGCGTTATGGACGGCAAGGAAAAGTTTTCAATCAAAAAACTTATGACATGTGCAAAGGCCAATATGCCAACGCCAAGGCCCAATGCAAACGGAATGAGGAACTTTAAATGCTGCTTTGGGTCTTTCGTAAACTGGCTTACCGAGGTAAGCAGTTTGTTATAAAAGCCAATAACAATTGCAAGTGTGCTACTGCTTACGCCAGGCACTATCTGCGCCACGCCAAACACCGCGCCGTTTGCAAACGATTTTATATATGAAAGCATTTTTACTCCTTTAAATTTGGGTAAATTTGTCTAAAAACTCTGCCTCCGTAATAACTGAAACGCCAAGTTCCCGCGCTTTTTTATTTTTACCGGAAGTTGACGACGCGTCATTGTTTATCAAGTAGTCCGTATTGGCCGAAACGGTTGACGTCGTTTTCCCTCCAGCCTTTTCGATATACTCAACCAACGCATTGCGGTTTGGAAAGTCCGTAAGTTTACCCGTTATTACGAATGTTTTGCCGGAAAGCGCACCGCCGCCCGTAATAGCCGCGTCGCTTTCAACCCATATCAGATTGGGTAGAGCTCTATTTAAGATATCTATATTCCTCTGCGCATTAAAATATGTGTACACGCCGTCGGCAACAGTATCGCCGAAGCCGTGAATGGCAGCCATCTCATCCGCCGTTGCGCTGGTTATTTTGTTTAAGTCGTTATCAAAATAAGCTGCCAACGCTTTTGCATACTCCTTACCTAAATTAACTATGCCTAAAGCCGCGATAAAATCATGTAATTTACATGTCGCCGCCCTATTTATCGCTTCAAGTAGTTTATCTACGCTTTGTCGGCCAAAACCCTTTAACCCCACAAGCATATCCCTGTGATCCTTAAGGGTGAAGAAATCGGCGTATGTATCTAAAATACCCAATTCATGCAGACGGGCGATGGTTTGTTCCGATAGGCCTTCGATATTCATACAGTTTCGCGAAACGAAATGCACCAGCCTGCCAAGCACGCGGGCTTTACAGTCATGGTTTATGCAGTGCAGTGTTTTTATGCCGTCCTTATCGCGCACTTCCGTTTGCGCGCCGCACGCCGGACATGCCGCCGGCGGCGCAAGGCCGCCGCTACCGTACAAATTTTTGGATACCTGCGGGATTATCATATTGGCCTTGTAAACCAAAACCCTATCCCCCACCCCAAAGTTAAAACCCTCAAAAATACTGACATTATGAAGCGACGCCCGCGACACTGTAGTACCTTCTATCTCCACAGGCGCAAAAACCGCGACGGGGTTTATAAGCCCCGTTCTTGATGTGTTCCATTCCACGCCGACAAGGCTTGTCTCCGCCTCCTCGTCAGCCCATTTAAATGCAAGCGCGTCGCGCGGGTATTTCGCAGTTTGTCCGACCATGTTGCTGTACATGATGTCGTTATAAACAACCACAAGGCCGTCCGTTGCGTAATCAAGCGCTTCTATGGCGCTTCTCTTGCCTTCAAGAATTTCCATGAAGCTATCAGCATCGGTGACGGTGTACGGTGAAACTTCAAAACCTAAGGATTCAATAAAATCCAGTATCTCACTCTTTTTAACGAAACCCATACCAGGCACATTATTGTCCGCAGCTGATAAAGCATAGAAGCGCACACAGTCACGAAGCTCACGTTGGCCCCCCTCTATGTCCGCGGTTTCCAACTGACGCACCGTTCCGGCAGTGAGGTTACGCGGATTTTTATATTTTTCCTCATCTTCGGAGAGTGCGGCGTTGATTTTTTCAAAGTCGGGGAAGGTAATTATAGCTTCACCCCTTATCCTAATCTCATCTTTAAACGATAGGGTGTGCGGTATATTAACAAATTTCAAGGCATTATGCGTAATATTTTCGCCCACTGTGCCGTTGCCGCGCGTTGCGGCGCGTTGCAACACGCCGTCAACATACGTAAGCTCCACCGCCATGCCGTCTAGTTTATATGACACCAAAACATCCTGCACGCCGATAAAACCAAGCATTTCACCCACATCTTTCGTTTTATTGAGCGAAAGCATAGGAGAGATATGCGTGACTTTTTGCAACGCCGCCGTGGATGTTTGCATAACATCAAAACCAACACGCCCGACGGGGCTGTTTGGCAGGCGGTGGCCGGTTTCGTCCTCAAGCCGCGCCAGCTCGTCCATAAGCTTATCGTACTCGATATCAGCCATGCCGCTCTCGCCGGCGGTGTAATATAGTTTTATTTCGGCGTTAAGAATTGCCGTCAATTCATTTATCCTTAGTATTTTTTCGCTCACGCTTACTCCTCTCTTCTTTCCGGTCTGCCTTATCCGATCCCTGACTCAATATCATCTTACTCATCACCATAAATAGCGGGCCGAGGAAGAGCCCTATAAACCCGAAAACGTTAACCCCAACGTATACTCCAAGCAGCACCAAGAGCGGATGAAGGCCAATCTGCTGGCCAAGTACTTTCGGCTCTAAAAGCTGACGGGCGAGAAAGCAAACGACGTTGATAATAAGCAATCCGATCGCGAAACTATGGTTACCTGATATGAAGCTGATGACTGCATACGGCCAAAACACAAGCCCCGTACCGATCATCGGCAAAGTATCTGCAAGCGCGATGACGAGGCCGAGGATTACGGCATATGGATGCCCGAGGATTACGAGCCCCAGCACACTGATGGCGAAAATCACCGTCATTATAGTCAATTGCGCACGCACATAACCGCCAATGGCTGTAAGCAGGCCGCGGCGAAATGCGGAGATACGCGCCGACAATGGTGGCGGAAGGGATTTTGTTATCGATTCGGAGATCAGCTTTTTATCCTTCGTAAAGAAAAATGCAGAAATGAGACACAAGAAAACACTCATCAGCATTAGCGGTATACCGCGCACAAAGCCGACCGACGCGGCCATCACAAAATCGCCCAACCCGGCGGTTATAGAAGCTACTGCGCCCCCGATAAGCTCATTAAAGTCCGGCGCAAACCCATCGGGTATAAAATTTAAAAACCTGTCAAAGCTGTCTTCCATACCGTGAATAAACTCATTCACGTCTTCCATCATCGTCGGCAGGGTTTCGGCGAGGTTGCCGGCCTCCATAACAATACGGTTAAACAGCGCCGTTGCCGCAATCGCGACAAGCGCAATAATTACGCTGATAAGAAGGATCGTAGTTATGCTTCTCGCAATTTTTAACTTGCGTTGCAAAAAACCTACAAGCGGGCTGATAATTGCAGACAAAAGAAACCCAATAACAAACGGCGCGACATACGCCAATAAATGTACCAAAAAAACATAACCAATAACGTAAAATGCCAGCAAAATCAATAATTTATCAAAAAAAGCCTTATTTTCGATGTACAATGACTTCATCCCTAATCACCCTTACATAATTTAATGCGATCCTAAAATCATAACCGTTTACATTGAAACCGACTTTACGGCTTCCAATAATTGCTATTTCTAAATTTAAACCCGCAAGCGGTTTTTAATTAGAACGGCTATAGTATAACATAGGCACAAGAAAAAGGAAAGCTGATTTTGAGGGATTTTACGACAAGAAACGCGAAGAATACGCATTATTCCATTATCGGCAACAAAGGCAAAAATACCTTTTTGCCATTAAAAACCACGGCATATGACAAATTGGCCTGGCCGCCAACCTCAATTATATAGTGTATAAATAGGTTTTGCAGGGTATTAATGCTCATTACTCTATGGTATTCATAAATATAATCAAATACCGATATATAATCTATAATAAAATGACCAGCGACAAAATTTTGCTGATGAAAGTGTACCAACACGGCGTAACGTTTGTAATGCGTCACGCGCCCGCGCTCAATAGTTATTTCTATAAATGAATCCATGCTAAGTATTTCCCGCAGTTCATCACTTAGCATTATCGGCAAATTGTCATATATAAGATTAAAAAACAACCGCCATCTGCCGTCTTCATATTCAAAATGCGATAAAAAGGATTCATTGTTAAATGTTACATCCCTATCAGTTATAAACAAACGCGCCAACGCATAGGCTTCTTGCAATGTACCCGTCGCACGGCCGCCGGTCTGCCAGTTACGGTATTCTATCACGTTTATATGCTCAAAATATATTGCAGTAACGAAATTATCCCGGAAGGTATTTCGCTCAAACGGGTCGGAGCTGCCGTGCACGTGCTCAGGTTCGTCAAAAAAGCCGCGCATGATGCCATCAACACCATCGCCGGATAAAGTGTAATTGCTTGTTATCTGTATTTGGCGGAAGGTTGCTTCTTGAAAGAAGGATCTGGGCAAAAACATAGGGCTACCGCCCGTTAAAGACGGCACATAAAACAAATTTTGCCAATCATGCTCGAAACTTGATGAAGCAAGGCAAACATACTGTTCTGTTATAAACTCCACGATTGTGTGCTGAAGTAAAAATGTGTTGATAAAAAATATGCGTGTGCTTCCGTATGGGTATCCTTCATCCGCTTCAATCCGGTCAGATATAAAGATAATCATATTAAACTCATCCATATACCCTTCTAAGCGGTTTGGCTCCTGCTTTGCGGCAAAAAACGCCGCCGCAGGCATGGCAAAGCCGTAATCAAATACAACGACATCCCCATTATACGGTTCCGTTAAGATTGACGGAACGTCAAAATCACTATAAATAACCGGAGCAATGTCCATACGCATAACTTCACGCAGTATTGACGAGGCGGCGATATATTGCGGTGCTTCCGCCACCGAGGTATAAGTAGCGACGAATCGTTGCTCCCCCACGGATATCAGCATCCGCCTTGGTACAGCAAGGCTGTCCATCGCCTCCGTAAGACCCACAGGCGAACGCTCTATCCCAAGGATATACAAAAAATCAAGCCTCGGCACGCCGCCAAACCACAACCGCCCGGCCTGCACGATGCACAAGGCAATAAGCAGCAAAATCGAAATATTCTTCATCCATTTAACCCTTAGAGATACCATAGTTATATTATATCATAACCCCAACTAAATTACAATAAACACTTGTTTTTTGGCGCAATATATGTTATCATAAACACAAGTTACATGATGTGTTTTGTTATGGAAGCAGATAGGTAACTGGTGTGCCTGCCGGTCTTCAAAACCGTGCTGCGCAGTTGTACTGCGTGGGTGGGTTCGATTCCCACATGCTTCCGCCAGAATTTATTCCACTTAATATAGATGAACGGCAAAACTAGCTGTGCCGTAGAAGTCGACGAAATGGACGACGACGAAAGGGCTAGAAAATTTTAGCAACCTTGTGGTTTGGCACAGTTTACAGAACCTGTATCATTAAAGAGTAGGGTACAAACAATGGATTTTCAAATTGTAAAATATGTTAGAAGCCGAACCGATGAAGAACTGCTTGCTGATATAAAAAAAGTAGCAAGTGCAAATAATGGGCAACTGACACAAAAAATATATAACGACTATCGAAAGAATGTTGACTCCACGATAGCTGATTCTACAACCATTTGCAGACAAATTGGTTGGAGTAAGGCAGTTGAATTGATTGGTATGCAAAAAAGCAAGTATCAAAACAATGCTAAAATTTCTGAGACTGAATTACATGAGGAAATTCTTCGCCTTTGGACTGAACTGGGACGGCAACCTACTACTACCGATTTGAAGAGTAAGAGCAAATATCCAAGGAATAAATTTAGTGCAAGATTTGGTAGTTGGGGTGATGCATTAAACAAGTTTATTCAATGGGCTAACAGCGAAGGCTTTGCTCCACCAGATTCAACCACTTCTGAATTGCATGGGCGACATACAAGTCGTGACGTTAATTTAAGATTGAGATACATGGTATTGAAGCGTGATAATTTTAAGTGTTGTTCTTGTGGTAGGTCGCCAGCAATTACTTCTGGATTAGAGTTGCACGCAGACCACATAACCCCATGGGTAGAAGGTGGCGAAACTGTTTTGGAAAACTTACAAACACTTTGTAAAGCCTGTAATTTGGGCAAAGGTGACATGGTGTAAGCAGTTTCTGACGACAATTTTCTGCAAGCCTTCGTCGGCAAACCGTCGGCGGCGCGAAAACCGACAAGACGGCTTTTGTTGCGGTGTTTCGGGTGCTGGGAATTTCTTCCATTTCCTTCGAAACCGTGCTGCGCGGTCGTACCGCGTGGGTAGGTTCGATTCCTACATGCTTCCGCCAGAAAATTAATTTTATCATATTCAATAAGTAGGGGCGGGGTCATCCCGCCCGATAATTTATATATTGTAAAGCCGTACGTATATGTTTCGCCATGTTCGGGCAGAATAACCCCGCTCCTACGATCCACATTATTTAGCTTTTATTATACTAACCGTTTGCCGTATAATCTTACAAACCATATCATACGCGGCATCTTCCAATCGCTTTTCCGGTTGCTCAAAGAATGTAACGACAGGCTCATCCTTTTTAATGTTCCAAAGCCCAGCCACGCGCCCGTTTACGGCAATAGTCGGCAGACAGATGCCAGAGGACAGGATTACAGCCTTCTTATATTCGGCTGGCAGAACGGCGCTGCGCTCCACGTACGACACGATTAGCGGATCAAACCCGGACAGCAGCGTTATTTCCGGTATATCGGCCATCTCAGCCTTATCATCATAGTAGTAATATGTATCCTTGCCAATTTCAAACCGCGCCAAATCATCCAGGTTTATATCCGCAAACCTCTTTTTGTCAAACTTCCACACAAGACCCAAAAAGTAAGCGGCATCGGCAATCGTTGCCGGTCCGTACGCTTTAAAATACCTACGCAAAAGTTCCGGCAGAACGTCTTCCTGCGTGTGCACCGGCTCAGCGGCGATAAGGTCAAAGTCGCGGCTCGTCATGTCCCTAAACGCGACGCGCCCCTGCCGGGCCAACTGTACAAAAATTCCACCCCAGGGGGAAAGTGCTATATCTATTATCTTTTGGTCATATCTGTCCGCAAAGATGCGGCGCATTTCTATGCGGGAGAAAACGCCGTCCTCCATTAAGGCGATAACATCGTCCGCTATGGCACTTAAAGTATCTTCGCCCATATATTCAGCCAAATATGAATTGTCTGAATGCAGGGCAAGAAGTGTCGGCAAGTCATCGAACGCCACGCCGTGCAATGTTCCTCGGTAGAGCCACGTCTTTGTCAACGCATCCTTCCAACCGGTTATGTCCGCACCGCGAATAATCGCGGAAAATACGACATTACGGTGGAACCAGCAGTGCATACCCATAAGCTCCCGCGAGAGGGTCACGATATCATCGCAACCGCGAGACAGGTATAAGCCGTGCATACGCCTACGTTGTATTTGCTCTAATGTCATGTTAAACCCCTTTGGTTTTAATTCGGCGCATCAGCATAGCGAAAGCCTCTTTTTCCGTGCCGGTTGTATCTATAACCAACTCGTAGTCAAACGGATTAACGTCTGCACCTTTGTAATGGTTTACGACATTCTCAAACGACGTAAAGACCTGATGCGGCTTTGGGTCCTTTATCCTGGCTTCATGCCTTTTCCGCCATTCATCCTCATTACTGCAGGTAATAAAAAAGGATATAACGTCGTTATCCTTGAAATCCAAACGGTTAAAGAAGAATTCGGCGTTGCCCCTGTCACCCAGCGCGATATCAATAATAAACCCAACACGCAAGTCAAGGTTCGTTTGGATTATCTTTTGGAGAATATTATAGCATACCTTATTGTTTACAATCCCGCTGTCGGTATCCTGCGTCATTTTCAGTGCGTCAACGATATCATCCTTACGGATTACGGGGATACCCAGCTTTTGCGCTAGCATGTCGGCGAGCGTGGACTTGCCGACGGCGGCTTTTCCGCGGAAAATATAAATGTTTGCCATTATGCCTCCTGTATATTTTATGTATATCATAAACCTAATTTTATCATATCACAATAGGTTTATAAAAACAAGGAATATCGCTATAGGCTTAAACTCCCGTTTTTAAGTCAAGATTTTATAACGGCAGATCAATTTATCACATCATTTTTACTACAGTTACAACTTTTTTCAAACAATCCAGCGCATCTTTTTCAGGGTTTGGAAATGCAAGAGTGGATTGGCAGATGTTGTTAAATTCTTTTCCAAGCACATTTTTACTTCTTCCCGGGGCACATCCCGCGCCGCAATCTCCGCATGTGGTTATATTTTTCCATGCAATTGCTTTGAGTGCCTCGCTCACATGGAAATCGTGTGTGCCAATACAATCTCCGTATACCCACACATTCCAACTTTCGGGAGAATCATCAGCAGGTTTGATTTGAACTTCACACACAAGGTTGTTATAGCACTTAATCCACCATTTTCCATCATCATTTTCATCTTTTGAAAACGAAAACTTTTCGTCTTCTTGTAGATGAGCAATAAAATCAAGCGCATTTTTTTGTGCATTACTTTTGAGAGTAGCGTTAATAATATCCTCGATTTTTTTAGGCATTTGCTTTCCTCCTACAATAAATATTTATTCGATACTTGTTATATGCGAGACAGTCCAAAATACTCCGCAACCATATCTGCTGTTCGCTCAATAGATAAATTATCATCCCAAGTGATAAATTTAACTCCATACTCTGCAGCCTCACGAGGAATTTTGGGTTTATCTTTTCCCCATATTAAATTAGCCTTACGAATAAGCATCCCCTTTTCATTTTCAGAAATATCTCGCTCTCGGATTTTGTTTGCGTACAATTCAGCAAAATCATTTGAGGCATTATCATCGCGGACTGTAACTACATGTGTTACATAACGAATTATGCTGTCTATATCAATGGCATTTTCACATATTATTCTTTCATGCTTCGCAGCAAGCTGAATCAAATCTATAATCACCATCGGGGTAAAATCGCGTGCCATTTCGCTTTCCCATTGAGCAGCCTCTTCCGGGTCTTGCGCAAAATAATCAGGTACACGGCGGCATAACCCAGGCTGAAACTGCGGATCGGCATCCTGCTCATACTTCCAACGATTGTCGCATGTGTGGTACACGTAAATACCGTATCTTTTGCCAAGTTCGTCGGCAATGGCCGCGCCATCTCCCAAAATAAAATAGACATTTTGCAATAGCCGCTTCAAGATATTGCCTGGTATTTGCAGCCTTGACGCAGCTTTTTGTTCAAGTTTTTCCGTTACCTCAAACAACCTATTTACTGTAGAAGGGTTGCCGTTATAATCTGCGTTCGAGAGTTGTGTTTTTATTTCCTTCGCCTTATCATACAGCGACTTAACATCAGCATCCTTACTAAAATCTACTTGCTCGATTTGATGAATAAACGAAAGAACAATTTCCCTCAACTCATGCAAAAGCGCAACTTCTTCATCAATATCATCTACTTTTTTGCTTAACACCTCTAAAACAACTTCTGATCCAACCGTATTAAAAATACGTTGAATGTCTTTGATACCGATGTTTAACTTTCGGAGAATCAGAATCTGTTCCAGCCGTTTGATGGCAAACTCATCATATAGCCTGTAGGCATAATCATCACCTCGTGTACTGTTGACTAACCTCATATCCTCATAATACCGGAGGGTACGAGCTGATATACCATACTTGACTGACACATCCCTAATCTTTATTAAATCACTCATTGAAAATCCTCCTCAAAAATTTTATTTGAGTATAGTTTAACCCCTTCCCCAACGGCAGAGTCAAGAGAAAAATTTAATTGACATTTTATAGAGAAATGTTCGTAGAATGACTACATGCATAGTTATTCTACGAATATGCTGGGACGCTTACGCGTTGCCTAGCTCTACTTTGAAACAACAACAAAATTTTAGCAAGTTAAATTTTGTTGTTGTTTCAAAGCAATTCCTCTATATTCAATTATATCACTTACAGGATAAATCCGAAAGATAAATTGAAAATATTTTCATATAATCCTGTTATTGTTTACAAACCTTGTAATTTATGGTACAATTATATTTGTTAGATTATTGATGCAGAGGGGTAGTACCATGATTTATTTAGATAAAACCAAACCAATAAGCGACCGCATCGACGACCTTATATCCCGCATGACGATGAGGAAAAGGCACGCCAACTTGATATGTACGCTATTGCCAGCATTGCCGACCCAAACCCGGAAACCGGGATGATGGAAGTGAACGGGGAAAGGCTGGCCGAATTAGTGGGCGATCTTGGAATTGGCTGCTTACAGAGCCGCAACTCCACAGCCGAGTTTAACAATGCCGTACAGGAGTACGTAATGAAGCACTCGCGCCTGGGCATACCCGTGCTTATGTCGGAGGAGGCGTTGCACGGCCTTAACCGTGCTGAATGCACTATCTTTCCCCAACAAATTACGCTGGCGGCGACGTGGGAGCCGAAACTTGCCAACAAGCAGGGCCACGGCATCGCACGGGAAACGCGCGCTCTTGGCATACACGAAACTTTCTCGCCCGTGCTTGATTTGGGGCGCGACCCGCGTTTTGGTCGTGTGGAGGAAGGCTACGGCGAGGATACATACCTCTCCGCACAGTTTGCGCGCGAAATGATAAAAGGCCTGCAAGGCAACGATGTATCACAGCCGGACAGGATAGTTGCCGAGCCAAAACACTTTACCGGCTACGGCCAGCCAGTTGGCGGGTTGAACTGCGCCCCTAGCGCGTTCGGCAGGCATGAGCACTACGCCCACTGCATCCCTGTTTTTGAAGCCGCGTTCGAAGCCGGCGCGCTGAACGCCATGTGCTCCTATAATTCGCTGGACGGTGTGCCCGTGGCTGGCGACAGGGAACTGCTTACGGACGTTCTCCGCGGGGATTTAGGTATGCAAGGCTTCGTACGCGCAGACATGACGGCGATTAACATGTTGCACTCATCCCATTATGTGGTGGAAAGTAAGCGCGAAGCACTTAAAATGGCTTTGCTGGCCGGATTGGACATGCAATTTTACGATTTCCCCCACGATTTCTACCAGGAAACGATCATAGACCTCGTAAACACGAGAGAAATTGGCGAAGATGTAATAGACACTGCCGTAGCACGTGTCCTACGGGTTAAGTTTGAGCTTGGCTTGTTTGAAAACCATCAAACCGATGCAAAACTCTTTAAACAGGTTGCTAGGTCGGAAGAGCATATGCAAACCGCACTGGAAGTTGCCCGCAAGGCGCAAACCTTGGTAAAAAACAATGGTATCCTACCGCTATCCAAAAATATAAAATCCATCGCGGTAATCGGCCCCAGCGCCGACGTGCCGCGCCTTGGCGACTACACCGCGCCGCACACCAAAGGCGAGTGCATAACGCTTCTTGACGGCATACGCAAAATAGTTTCAAACGATACGGAAATCCGCTACGCACAGGGCTGCCATATATTGGATGCACAGATACGCGCATTCCGCCCAGACGTGCTTCGCACTCCATGCGGTCAGCATGGTCTGCTGGGTGAGTATTTTAATAACCACGATATGAGCGGCGAACCGGTACTGTCACGTATAGATCCACATATTTCCTTCAATTGGTGGTTCTCTCCTCCCGGCAAGGGCGTAAAGGCAGATTTTTACAGTATCCGCTGGACAGGTAAACTCGTGCCTGAAGATGATTTCGAAGATTTACTCGTAGGTCTGTCCACGATGGATAGTATGCGCCTTTATATAGACGGAAAGCTGCATGTGGACGCGTGGGAGCAGAACGACAACGCGGTGCGCACCGCACCTATCGCGCTTAAAAAAGGCAAGGAATACGACTTACGCATCGAGTTCCTCAACAAGGCTCGCGGTGCGCGTGTTATGTTTGGCTACAGCGCTTTCGACTTATGTATGGATGAAGCCATTGAAGCTGCAAAAAAAGCCGACGTAGCCATACTTGCGATGGGCGATAACGGCGCAACCGTTGGCGAGAACCTGGACCGCATCTGCCTCAACCTACCCGGCAAGCAACTAGACTTAGTAAAAGCCATACATGCGACAGGTACGCCCGTTATACTCGTTGTACAAAACGGCCGCCCCGTTACTATGAGATGGGAGAATGAAAACCTGCCGGCCATACTCGTTTCCTGGTTCCCCGGGCAGGTCGGCGGCACCGCCATGGCGGAGGCTCTCTTCGGCGATATAAACCCAGCCGGGCGTCTGCCTTTCTCCTTCCCTAAGCACGTTGGGCAAATACCTCTACACTACAGCCGCAAGCCGGCAGGTGGCCTGCGTTACGTGGAGATGGACTACAACCCCTTATTCCATTTCGGCCACGGTTTATCTTACACTACCTTCAAATACGAAGATCTGCGCCTTTCGGCTGAAGAAATCTCTGCTGACGCCTCCGTTACGGTGTCATTTGACGTAGTAAATACGGGTGACGTGGCAGGTGATGAGGTTGTGCAACTCTACGTCAACGATGTACACACATCCGTCGTCACCGGACGTAAAGAACTAAAGGGCTTCGAGCGTATACACCTAAACCCCGGCGAGCGGAAGACCGTGAAGCTTGTTTTAGGCTTCAAAGAACTCCGCTTGCTTACCCGCGACTTTAAGTGGGTGGTCGAACCGGGTCGCTTCCGTGTGATGGTCGGTGCAAGCAGCGATGATTTAAGGCTGTTCGGCGAATTTTATGTGTTGTAAGGGCGAACTGTGTTCGCAAAAAATACGCACCGCTGGAGCGCCATTACGGGCATAGAAGCTCTTGGAGCGCAGCGACATAGAAATTCTTGACCCGTAATCTCATAACCAAAAGGAGAATCCATGATATTTGAAACCGATCGTTGCATCATCACGCCAATCCAGTTATCCGACAAATCGGATCTACTCACCGCCTGCGATGACCCTAACATATGGGTTCACTTGGGCGGCGAACCCACAGCCGCCTTTATGAAGGCAACAGTTAAAAAGCTCGAGCAACTACTGCCAGACCCTAACCGTTTTTCGCTTAGAAACAAAGAAAGCGGCGAATTTATTGGATACCTATCCTTTCAGACACACCACGACGGTGAGTATAAAGAGTTATCGTATATGCTCCTGTCCAAGCACTGGGGCAACGGCTACGCCACCGAGGCCGCAAGCGAAATGCTACGCTACGCCTTCAAAGAACTTAAACTCCCGAAACTTTTAGCTGAAACGCAGAAAGCGAACACATCCTCCCGTAAAGTGCTTGAAAAGTTAGGTTTTCAACTAGAAAAGGAACTAGTAAGGTTTGGTGCGGAACAAACTCTGTATGCCATCATGTCAGGAGGTAATGAATGAAAATCTTTATCGCAGGTGCAGGCGTTATGGGCGCAGGTATCGCCCAAGTTTTTGCGGAGGCAGGCCATACAGTCTGCCTATATGATATAAAAAAAGAACTGGCCGACAACGGCACAGCCGGGCTTAACAAAGCCCTATCCCGCCTTGTAGAAAAAGGCAAAATAGACGAAGCCCGTAAATCCGCCATTATATGTCTTATCAGCGCGACGGATACACTTGCCGACGCAGCAGACGCTGACCTTGTCGTTGAGGCCGTCGTAGAGAACGCGGTTATCAAACGTGAACTTTTCGCAAAACTAGACGGCATCTGCCAGCCGCACACGATTTTCGCCACAAATACGTCATCCATCTCCATCACGGAGATTGCGACAGCAGTTACGCGCCCTGAAAAGGTCGTAGGTATGCATTTCTTCAACCCCGCCGCCATTATGAAGCTTGTGGAAGTCATTCGAGGCTTCCAAACTTCTGACGAAACGTTTGAGGTTATCTTTAATTTGAGTAAGGAAATCGGCAAAGAACCCGTGGAGGTTAAAGAGGCGCCCGGCTTTGTCGTCAACAAAATCCTCGTCCCCATGATAAACGAGGCTATCTGCGTATTGGAGCAGGGCGTGGCTTCGGCTGAAGATATCGATAAGGCTATGACACTGGGTGCCAACCACCCAATAGGCCCGCTTGCTTTAGCCGACCTTATCGGCAATGACGTCGTTCTGTATATAATGGATACGCTTATGCAGGAAACGGGTGACGGTAAATACCGCGCCAGCTGCTTATTGCGCAAAATGGTGCGCGCCGGACGGCTTGGGCGCAAGAGCGGACATGGTTTTTATTCCTATGTTAAATGAACTATCCAAACCCCGTTAAATTAAAAGAGCTAACTAACCTTTGCGCCCCCTTCTCCGTGATCTCGCTCGTCGGCCTTTCCAAAGAGGATGACGACGCGGCCATAAAGATACTTAACGAACTCATAGGTAACTGCATACACGACGGTACGGCTATTACGTCTGTTGGATGCACACCGGCTTGCATCAATGTTTCGCCTGGCTTAATAATAGCATCGGCTTCAGGTTCATTTACTTCATCAACCTATACAAAAGAAATTTTGGCCGCAACAGGCTACAACACGCCACTTGGCGAGGTTTACATTACACGGGCAATCACCGGCGGCTCCGCTATGCTTGCCGGGCCGTCCATCGGTACACAGCTTGAGGCGTTATGCAAAACATTGTTAAGCGGTTATAATGTCAGGCAAGTCTATGTAACGGGTTCCGGCGAGAGGCGCGCTTTTGTGCCATCGCCTCAGTCGGCCAAGTCTGGTATTGTCCTATGCGTAAAGTCACAAACAGCTGCTACACTCGAAAAAATCAAGTATTTTAACGAACTCGTTGATCTGCCCCATATAGACACCGCTCCGCTAAATACGGTTTTTACCCACATACCTGGCGCGTTTACAGATGAAATGATAGATTATGACCAAAGAAACCCGCAAATATACACAGTAACAGATTTTACGAAAATATTCTTAACCCCAAAAGCACATAGAAAGCTTATCAGCCGCGGCGGCGTATATCTTTTGAATAAGATACCGCTAATCTCGGTGATTTGTGCGTAGCATGATAAAACTTAGCGACAAGGAACTTATCCAAATAGGTGCGGACTTTGTGCTGGATGCACTTTCGCCGCACACACCATACGGCAGTTCAGCCGCCCGCTTAATATCGCCGTACAAGCGAAGTGAAGCGGCGTATTTGCATGCAGAACTTTCCAATATTAACAGTATTTTAAAGTGTTCTGGAGACTTTAACCCCTTAACAGCTATCCTAGTTAAATTCCGCGATATACGAGGCAGCCTACACAAATTGCCAAACGGCAAAACCCTATCCGACGTTGATTTATTTGAAATAAAGTCATTCACACTTTCCTTGCATAAATTGGTTGATGAGTTTTACGGTCTTAACATAAACTTACAAAATATCACTTTTGTAAAGATACCTGCCGCCCTAAGCATACTTGACCCAGACGGGCTTAACCTACCCTCTTTCCACATCAGTGAAAAACATTCAATAAAATTAGAAGAAATTAGAAGCAAAAAACGTTTGGCAAACCCGCCTACGCAGGAAATTATAGACGAAGAGTACACCGAAGAGCTACGCATACGCACTGAACTGACAAAACAGCTCCTACCTCACCACGATATCTTCATAAACAATATAACAAATATTACAAAACTGGATTTATTATTGGCAAAGGCTACCCTGTGCCGCACTTACGGATGCTGTATGCCGATAATCACTGAAAACACAGTAAATCTACAGGGCGCGTACAGCCCCGGCGTTGCCAACACCCTTAGCCGGCGAGGGCGAAAGTTCGTACCCATCGACATACGGCTCGCGCCGGGCGTGACGGTTATAACCGGTGCAAATATGGGCGGCAAGTCGCTTTCACTAAAGACCGTCGCACTTAACTGCTACCTTGTGCAATGCGGCTTTTTTGCTTTTGCCGACGAAGCAGCACTACCGATGTTTGACAATATTGATTTTATATTCGATGATTTATCTGATGTGCATGCAGGTTTATCCTCTTTTGGGGCGGAAATTTTACGGATTGATGAAATTATAACAAAAGCTACCGACGATTCGCTATCACTCATTCTTCTAGATGAACCTGCAAAAGGCACAAACCCGCGCGAGGGGCGCGCCATCGCCGCAGGGCTTACGGAATTTCTTAACACTCTACTCTCTATATCCGTAATATCAACACATTATGGTAATGTTGGTGATAAGTACAGACGCTATGCCATCTCCGGGCTTAAGAGCGTAAAGGAGTTGCAAAATCCTCAGGATTTGCATGATGTGATGGACTACCGCCTGATACAGATACATGGCGACGCAGACATTCCGCATGACGCCATAAATATTTGCAAAATTTTAAGAATAAATAACGCTTTGTTAAGAACAATCGAAAAGAACATATGACTTTGAAGGGATTTATGCAATGCTTACATTAAAAAACATCAACAAAGACTACAACATCGGAGACATAACCGTACACGCGCTTAAGGACGTTAACATCGAGTTCCGCAAATCCGAGTTTGTGGCCATCCTTGGCCAATCAGGCTGCGGAAAGACTACTATGCTTAACCTTATTGGCGGCTTAGACCGCTACACATCCGGTGACCTTACTGTAAACGGCATGTCGACTCAAAAGTTCAAGGATGCGGACTGGGACATATACCGCAACCGCCGCGTTGGGTTCGTTTTCCAAACGTACAACCTTATCCCGCACCAAACGGTGCTTGCCAACGTGGAGCTTGCACTTACGCTTTCCGGCGTGTCTAAAGCGGCGCGGCGTAAACGCGCGACTGATGTGCTTAAATCCGTCGGCCTTGCCGACCAGCTTTACAAAAAACCAAACCAAATGAGCGGCGGCCAAATGCAGCGCGTTGCCATAGCCCGAGCCCTAGTCAATGATCCGGAGATACTTTTGGCCGACGAGCCGACAGGAGCGCTCGATTCTGAAACTTCCGTCCAGATTATGGATATTCTAAAAGAAGTTGCAAAGGAACGGCTTGTAATAATGGTTACCCATAACGCCGACCTTGCGGAGAAATATTCCACACGTATTATCCGTTTGTTAGACGGCAATGTTATTGATGACAGTAATCCGTATTCCCCTAATGAAGAAAAAGCACTATCAACTGCAAAA
>WQWB01000015.1 GCA_009785555.1 Defluviitaleaceae bacterium
AAAGAACGCGACCTTCCTCCTGCGTATCTTTAGGCGCACAGCACCTGCAACGCAAAGGCCAAGCACAAAATACGCCGTAAGATGGGCACCCTTTCTTACTATAAGGTTCAAAACATCAGCTTCAAGCGGTATGAAGCGTTGCATAAACAACGCCACGCCCATGCTTGCACCGTCGCTGCCATACCCGTCGATAGAGGATGACCAGAAAATAACGCCGGCAACAAAAAGCGACAACATCAGCCATATAAAAAATGCTATACTGGTTTTCTTCATATACTTATTATATAGCAAATTATGGGTTTTGTCAATTTTGATTATTTGACATAATTATTGTGATGTGATATCATGTAACAAATTTTATATGTGTAAGTATAACTTTTCGAAAAAATTAGGAGGAAATAATCAATGCCGATAGGTTTATTTATTGACCATCGATATCTTTATAATGTTGTTGGCAGGCAAAAAACCGATTACTTTAAACTTAGAAATTTTGTTGAAAAAGAATTGAATGACATTGTAGACGAAGGATATTTCTTTAACGCGGACGACGACAAAGACGCCGCCGCAAAACTGCACAGCGCACTCTCCTTCCCGCCGCCAAATGGCCCCGGATTGCGCGTAAAGACATACTGGTTGCAAAAACGTCCGCTCTTTTGGCCGGACAAAACGCCGGTTATGCACCCAACGAAACAAAACTTCCAATACGAGCTTACCACCCGAAAAGCCGTGGATGTCGGTCTCGTATACCATATGACTCGCTCCTTTATGAACCGCAAATGGGACAAGCTCGTACTTATAGCCGGCGACGGCGACTTTTACGAACCCGTGCAGGGATTGGTTGAGCAGTATAACGTTGACTTATATATTATGGGTAGCATAATCTCCGTATCGGATGAGTTGAAACCCTATGCACGCAAAATTTATGAGATGGACAAAGAACCGCTCCTTACGTCTTTGGCATATACAAAAAATTGACAGAGGTGATCTTATATGGCTTGGCAATGGTGGGATGATTTTGACCGCAGATTATGCGGCAAGTGGCACAATGCGGAGGATTCCATATTTTTTGAGATATCCTTCGATGGCGATGCGTCCGGTGTGCAGGTAAACTTAGGCTGGGGTGACGAAAGCTGCCCACAGTCCGTGTTTTATGTGGAATGCGGCGATGCGTCTCTTTACTTCTTCCACAATGACAGGCACTTCCGTATGGAATATATTGTTGCAATCGATGGAATGGATACCGACCGGCTGCAATGTATCCGTATACAGAAGTCCAGCGGGATGAATAAATATTCCACTTACAAACGCATCTCCACATCTCTTTCCGACGAAGATAAGGAGATGTACAAAAGCAGGTACGTAATCGCCCCAAAGATAATTGACAAAATCGACATCCTTCGCGAATATGCCGGCTACGGTGATATCGCAGGCGATGGGTTGTTTGCATACAGGTTTGATGAGCGCGAAAATATGCTTGATATAATAGAAAAACACGGACTGGACAAATTGGTGGCTGGCAAAAGCGACTCAGGCGCGGCCATCGCCTTGATGGGTTGGCTGTGCGGTAACTACAGCCACGGCAATCCGCCCGGCGGGCTCAATGGCGCAAAAACGCCGCAGGATTTAATGAAAAATGCGGACGCATGGGAAAAGCGGACGAACTGCCGCGGCCTTTCGCTTATCCTTGCCCAGGCTATTCGGGCTTACGGCATCAAAGCCTTCCACGTAACGTGTATGCCATACGAGGAGCCGTTTAACGACTGCCATGTCGTTGTCTGCGTGTACTGTAAGGACTTAGGGAAATGGATAATGCTTGACCCAACAAGTAATCTGTACCTAACCGGCGCAAACAATGAAATCGTTGGGATAGATGAGTTCCGCGATATCCTGTTGAACGGCGGGGAATTAAACTTCAACGCTGACGCAATCTGCCACTGGGATATCACTGGTTATTGCAACTACATGGCGAAGAATTTGATCCGCATACAGCGCAGCTATATAAACGGCTACGGCGTTGACACGGAGGGCTGCGTAACCTTAGTTCCCGAAAAATACATACAAAACGAAGCAAAACTTATCGCCAAAATTGATAGCCAATGCAATTTTATAACATCTAGAAAATATTTTTGGCAAACATAAAAATCACTTGACAGGTACACCGTGTCGTACTTTATGATTAGTTCGGGGGGAGAGAAAACCTATGGACCAATTACAGACTATCGGCGCGGTTTCTAAGACTTTAGGCATATCCAGCCGTATGATCAGGTATTACGAGCGCGCAGGCCTTCTTGCAAGCGGCCGCGCAGACGACTATGCCTACCGCGTATACGATGAATCCAACCTGCGCCGCTTGCGGCAGATCATTATCCTACGCAAACTCCGCATACCCATAAAGCAAATCCGCGAAATTTTTGATAACGAAAACGCGGCGGGTGTTATTGATGTTTTTGAGCGGAATATCAGTGATCTGGATGAGGAGATCACCGCCCTATCCACGGTTCGTTCGATACTTCAAAAATTGGCCGCCGACCTACGCGAGCAAGCTAATGTGAAACTGCAGCTAGACATGCTGGGCGATAGTTCCGTATTCGGTATCGTGGAAAGCATTTCTCTTCCCAATAATATAATCCGGGAGGATAAGATAATGGATGACTTAACCAAAGCTGACCAGACAATTAGCAAATTGACGGACAGGAATGTTAGGATCGTATACCTACCGCCTTCGCCGGTTGCGGCATACCAATGGAAGGGTCACGAACCGGAAGCCCATGTCGGCAAGGTTATGGACAAGTTTGTTCGCGACAACGGCCTGCACAAAATCAAGCCGGATATAAGGCATTACGGCTTTAACTCGCCCGACCCAGACGAGAACGGCGTACACGGATACGAAATGTGGGTAACGATACCAAGCGGTTTTGATGTGACACCGCCGCTAACTAAAAAGCATTTCACCGGCGGCCTGTACGGCGCGCATATGATATCTATGGGTGCTTTTGAAGAGTGGGGCTGGCTGTTTGAATGGAGCAGCAACAGTGCTAAATATGAATACCGCTCGGACACATCAATGGGTAGCGATAATATGAACGGTCTGATGGAGGAGTTTCTCAACTACCATACACGCGTTTCCAACCCGGCATCCAAAATTACGGACGCGGACACGCAGTTAGATCTACTGATCCCAATCAAGGAAAAGGAGGATAAACTTGACTAGAGACGAAAGCCTCCGGGCGTATGAAAATGAAGTTAAGGAAAAACTTAGCGGAAGTCTACTTGCGAATATGTTGGATTTATTGGCATTCTTTAAGGAAAACGATATCTATCCTGACCATGACGAGTTTAACTGTATCAAATATTCCGGCGAGATGTTATTTTACATCGGGCTTGGAAAAACCATAAGTTTTTACTCCGGCAACTATGATTTGGATTATATTGATGAAACTGCAGAGAAAGACGAAACATTTGAGGCCTTTGTACATAAAGCCGCTAACCGATGCGTAAAGCACAGCGGCTGCCTTGAAAACCCCGGCCTGCGCCGCGCTGCCTTCGGCCAAGTGTACGAAAACAGTTGCCGCTCGACCTATTGCTTTAAGGTACCTCCGCTTAAAAACTTTGTATTCATAAAGCGAGTAGCAGAAATTCGCAAGAGGGATATCGACAATATGCCCGAAAACAAACGCGCGTTGCGGGCTGATATCAATGAAATGCTTAGCTATTCATTAAAAAGCCTGTGCCGTGGATTTTGCGGACTATCTATATGATAAATATGAGCTAAAAAGCGGCGGGCCGAAGTTGTGGACGGTAAGCTGCGGCAAGCGCGACCTTTGCACCATACGCCTTGAACCGGAAAAATGGATGATCACGCTGCATAGCAGCGAAGTTTTTGAAAACCCTAAATTTGGTGATTATGATAAAATAAAAGAATTAATTAACGCAATATAAAAAACGCCGCCAAATCCACCTATCTGGATCTGGCGGCGTTTTTTATTTCCTGCCACCGCTCGCGGTCTATCTTTATCACATTCTCCCTTTGTTCCGGTGTATTGTTTATAAGCATTTTCGCAAAATGCCGCGGGCTGGTCAACATCTCTGTTAAAAACGTATGCCCAAAAGAGAGCTTTATCGCTTCAACTCTGCTGACTTTGTTGAATGAGCTATGCTCCGCACTTATATAAAAACCCTCGGGTGCGGGTGAAAACATCAGCATGGTTTTTATTTCGATATTCTTTAACGCGCTCGAACCAGCCAGCCCTTCTTTTTCATTCCGTAGGTTAAAGCGGATTTTCTTTTCCCTAACCGTGTTCCACGATGTTACGGGCGCACCCAGCTGGCCGCTGGCCACACGGCTTTGCAAGCCGCCGACGCGTATGTTATACACCCACATGTGCGGGTGGGCGTATACCTCGCATGTTTTGCGGTAAAACATTATCAATTTTATCAAATACAGAGTGCCGTTATGATACACAAATAAATCTGACGATTGCCCGCGCACGCCTGCCCAAAAGGCTTTTATAGGATTGCATGACACACGAATTTTCCCAGTAACGCTCATCTTGGCAAGCCATAAGAAAAGCTTAATACGACTGTTCAGACAACGCAAAAAATCAAAGCCCCAGTAGAGAAGGGCATAAAACCCAACAACGCAGGAAATTACGATTATAGTTATTTGCACACCGGTTGTATTGAGCCATTCCATAAAACTTACCCTGCCTTCTTCAAAAGCTCCCGTTTCCTATCCTTCTTCTCCTTAATTCCTTTCCACTTTCCCCTGTCAAAGCGTATTTTTATGATAAGGTTACGCAAGGATTGGTCAAAAAAGAAGGAGGCCCACGCACCCATCAGCCCAAAACTAAGCCCCCATGGCCCATGCTCCCCTAGAAGCCATATAAACAGGTACGCAAGCGGCACACGCAAGAGCCAAATACCTAAAAGTGACGAATAGAACGGAAACATCGTGTCGCCCGCTCCGCGTAATGCACCCGCACGGCACATCTGCACAGACTGGATATACTGGATGGCGGCTATAAGCGCGAAAACAGGCAGAGCGGCACGTATTACGTCCTCATTCGACGTATAAAGCCCGATAAGCGGCCCCCTGAAAACAAATACGGATATTGCCACGACGAAGGTTGACAGACGTGCAAGGCGGGCGATATGCCTCGTCCGAAGCTCTGCAAGGGCTGTGTCGCCCTGCCCGACGGCCTGGCCGCAAAGGGTCGTTGCTGTTATGGAAAAAGCCATCGAAACGGAGAATGCCATGCCGTTTATGCTTATAGCTATCTGGTGCGCGTCAAACGTAGCCGCTCCAAGGGTGTTTACGGCGCGTTGGAATAAGAGTAACCCGCTTTGTAGGAACAACTGCTCCAAACTTGCGGGGAAACCAATAGACATCAACAACTTGATGATATTTGCTTTAGGCAGCCATGAACCCCGTAATTTTAAGCGTATCGTGGCTCTTTTACTGAAAAATACGTAACATAGCGGAATGAGAGCAGATACAAAACGTGAAAGCGTTGTTGCTATCGCCGCGCCGCGTACGCCTTGCAAATGCTCCGGTACGCCGAAGTGGCCGAATATGAATATATATCCCAGCACAACATTTAGCCCGTTGGCAAAGAGATTATAGTACATAGGTATCTTCGTCTGCCCTGCGCCGCGAAGTGCCGCTGTAATGGCTTGATTTATCGCCAAAAACGGGATGGATATGCAGATAATACGGAAATAGTCCGTCGCTAGTTCCGCCATGCGTATGGCGTCATAATCAGCCGTGCCTGCCATAAACGCCATAACATTTGGTGCGACAAGCACACCCACCGCTCCAAGGATTACGGCCAAAAACACATTAACCAGAAGCGACTGGCGCAGAACGTCCGACGCTTCCTTCCGCCTACCTTCGCCTATCCGCCACGCAACCAGCGTCGTCGTGCCGATGTTGACGGCAGCGAAGAATGATATAAGTATAAAAAATGGCTGGTTCGTAATGCCCACGGCGGAGATATTGCCCGCACCCTCAGCATCCAGGTTACCAACCATTATCATATTTACCATACCGTACAGAGATGATAAAAACAGCTCCACAAAAGCAGGGAAAGCCATAAGCATAATGCTTCTATACATCGGCTTAAACTCTTCCCCCGTCATCTCACGGAATATTGTTACAGGATTGTATCTCTTAATTAAATTCTTCACTTTGACTCATCCTATGGCTTTGACACCATTCCAATACTATGTTATAATTATAGCACACAACGCTAATAAAGGGCAAGGCATTTTTAACGAAAGACGGAATCAAATTGCGGGATAAAGGATTTACGACTTTCCATTCACATATTTTTGGCATAGTCTGGCTGATCGTATTCATATATTCAAGCCTTTTTTTTAGGCAAGTTTTTGGTACGGTAACGGCATCATTTTTGGGCGCACAAATTGCCGGCGGGTTGTTGCCGATTGTGCTTATGCTGTTATTTATGCAGGGTAGAGGCGTATCTTTTAGCGACATATTACCCTTCAGGCGGCCGGATACAATGTTAGTTTTAATGACAGTCGCTCTTGGCTTACTGATACAGCCGCTTGGCATGGCTGTATCAGGCTTAACATCCCTCTTGGGGGCAGACACTGCGCCGATGGACGCATTGTCAACCATTATGGACACGCCGCACTGGCTTGGCGGTTTTATACTAATCGCTGTCGTGCCGTCTATATTTGAAGAGATTGTGTGCCGCGGTGTATTTCTGTCCGGCTACAGACGTGTGGACGCACACACCGCCGCCGTTGTAAACGGCATAGCGTTTGGCCTTATGCACCTTAACGTACGCCAATTTATGTATGCCTTTGTTTTGGGATATGCGATCGCGTTTTTAGTCATCCGCTCCGGCAATATTTTATACGCGATACTGATGCATTTTATCATAAATGGCAGCCAATTTTATCTAACGCATCTACTTTCTAGGAATCCAGTTGATGCCACACAGATTGCATACGGCATGACGGAGGACGAACTAACCGCGGCGGAAGCGGCCGGGCTAGTAGGCACTTTATTTATATTGGCTGGCTTAGCTTTTATATGTATGCTTGGTTATATGGCTGTATATAAACGATTTATAATACGTTGCAACCGGCTTACGCCTGACGTATTGACTTTAGCAGATAATACCAACGACAAAATCCATTACCCCTCATTAATCCTTTTCATTGCTTTTGGTGGGGTGATAATTTGGGGTTTGTAAAATATAGAGGACTGTTCGTAGAGCGTAGTTAATTCTAAATAATTCCCCTATAGTTGAATTCGATAAAAAACCGGAAGCGGCTTTTGCCACCCCCGGTTTTTTTATGTCAGCAACAAAACCTATTACCGACCAGATAAATCATTTAATTTTGCACGAGCAGCAGGAATCTTGCAAAAAGCGCCGCAACCTCCGCCCTGGTAGCTGTGTTGTTGGGAGCAAACGTACCGTCCACGTGGCCTTGTATAACGCCGGCGGCCTGCATGGCGCGCACCGCTACCATTGCCCAGTAAGCTATATCATCAGCGTCGGAGAAAGTCGTTACTGGAGTTATTGGCGTAAGCGCGATCCGCTCAATTGCCGCAAAGTTGAACAGAAGCACCGCCATTTCCTGCCTTGTGATAAGTTCACTCGGCTCGAAAGTACCGTCGCCGCGGCCGGGGCAGATATTATTTATCGCCGCCCAATTTACGGCCCTGGCGTACCATGCGTCTAGATTGACATCGCTGAATATAGAAGCGTCAAGCTCCGGTGCGTTTAGATCCACACCGGCCATGTTTGCAAGCACCTGAACAAACATACCCCTCGTCATACCAATTTGTGGGCTAAACTCATATTCACTAGTGCCGTGGAACAGGCCGTTTGCGACAACAAACGCCACCGCATCGGCATACCAGGCATCCTCATCAACGTCGATGAAAGATAGAATTTCAATAATATCCTGATCCTGTTCATCTTCGGCTTCAGCCTCGTCTTCCGGTTCCGCTACGGGTTCATCTTCGTCATCATCGGCTTGCGGCTCGATAGGAGGAACCGGGTGGGGCGCTTGGTTCCAGTAGTATTCATCATGCTCCTGAGGCAAGATATGCCAAATAGCAAATACCTCAATATCGTTGGTCACGATGGTTGAACCGGTAAGCCATTGGCCGTTTCCATCCGCCTGCGTGTTCCATCCTAAGAAGACTGCACCGGGTTGTATTGCAGATGGCAAGTTATTTCCAAAGGAATTGAAAATGCCGATAGGTAAAACTTGCATTTCAGGCGTACCGCCGTTGCCGTTAAAAGTTACTTCATGAATTACTATGGAAGCTTCCGCGTAAACAAACGGATGTGCAAGGGAGCGGTTTGATGCGCGCCCCGTGGTTATAGAATTCCACGCCGCACCAACAGCATTGCTAAACGCGCCGAAACCGTCAGCGCTCGAAACAAATAGGTTTACGCTTACAGGTGTCGTTAAGCTTGCCGGATCAATAGCCATGTCAATACTAAACGTACCGTCCGCATTAACAGGGAGCTCTATATTAGTGGTAGCAAGAGGGCCTCTCAACCATACATTGGAGTAGTTAAATACTGCGGAGTTGGCATCAGACATAACAACCGTACCTGTCCAACTGGTTATCCCTCTCAAACCGTGTGCTATAGCCATATCGTGCCCAAAGCTGTTTACGCGGCCGGTAATCGTTACGAACGCGTCCCCTTCTGCATAGGCGAATACTGTTCTGTCGTAAATAATGGCTGGCCTTTCACTTTCAACAACAAAACCATGCGTAAACACGTTAACTTCACCAAATATAGGATCATCCACAACACCAACGAGATTATACACGCCCTGCGGAAGTAAGTTGCCGCCTGTAACCGCCAGCACGTGCGGGAAACCGGTAATCGCGCCGACAGAGCCGCCTAAGATCGGTTGTAACATTGAACCAAACCACGAATGCACGTTCGGCGCAAAGTTTGGCGCGGTTTGCGCGAGGAACTGGCGTGCTCCGCCGCCGATAGGCTCAACATAGAAGCGCACAAGCCTTGGCGTGTTCGTTACATCGCTGAATCCAAATGTGATTGGCGAAACGTTGGAGTGGGTTATAATAGAGAAACCGGCACCGGCACCGGGAGACAGATGCTCCCTAATATCCGCAACGCCGCCGCCCGGTGGTGTTACGTTGCCGGAGATAATCGGCCTCCAAATACCGCTTCCAACAAGCGGACCCGGCGGGGTAATTACGGACACCCCAAAGTCTGAAGATGCGCCGTTTATGAAATTTACCGTGAACGGCAGGATATCGCCGCCCGCAATAGCCGGAGTTATACCTAGCAGGAAATTATAATCAACCACCAACTCATTTTGCGAGGTATCTAAACTCCAAGATAACGCCGGAACGGTCTGCTCATCAAACGAGAGGTACGTTATGCCAGCCGCACCCGCCAAACGTATGGGTACTCGAAGGTTTGCCCAAACACTGCTGTGGTGATAGAAGTTTACAAGTGGCAATACGCCTGGGGTGCCCATGTCCTCATACGCTATCATCGCCGGTTGCGGCAATGAAACCATATTGGCTGTAAGCTGCGTCGGGAAATTGGGTGGGACGAGCCTATGCCCTTCCCCGTCCATCACCATAAGGTTTACCGCGGTAGGTGTATGCGTGCTTGCCGGCGGGATGGGTATATTTACACTGAACGTGCCGTTTGGATTTGGGAAAAATCCGATATTGGGTCCCGTATCCTCAAGATATATCCATGTCAGTTCATAATCTATTGGGAACATTGTACGTTGTACGGGATTATCGTTCCAAACCCAAACTGTCCGCAGGTTATGTAACATCGCAAGGTCCTGCGCTGCGGATACGACTTGACCGGAAACAGTGGCGCTTGTGTCGCCGGCAGACCATTCAAACGGGTTTTCGTCAAACACGATCGTTGGCCGCTCATCGGCAACAACGAATATAAACGGTATCTCAAGGTCAGCCATGCCGTGTCCATGCACCACAACCGCTGTAAGGTGATACGCGCCGGCGGCAAGGATGTGGGCTACGCTGCCGTCGATCCTGTGTACGCCGCCGCCTTGGTGTGTTGCGCTCCAGTCGTAGCTATCGCCGTCTTCATGCACAACCGCGCGGATAAGGTCAAAGAATACGGAAGTGGAGCTTGGCGCACGTTGTATCGTTTCAACTAGCCTATTTTGGGAGGCCGCCGTGCCGTACGGGCGTACGTAGAAGCGCACTTCCCTCGTAATGCCTAGCGGGCAGTTAAAGTCTATCGCAAGGCTTGATGTGTTGGATGGCGTGATGAAGATAGAGTCGCTGTTTGGGTTTTGCGTAAAATAGTCTACCGCAACTTGCCCGGCTGGGATCGCCCTTGGATCCGGCTGCATGAAGTTATCCCTGGTCGTAACGAAGTTAGACATAATCGGGTTAAACAGCACCTCAAAGCCTGTATTGCGCGTAATCGGCTGTGCCTCCGCAAACATCGCGCCAAAAGGCACTCTCAACGTTTCAGGGCCGTTTGTAAAGATGATAAAGCCCTGAGCATAACCTGCGTTCGCTACAACGCCGTTAAATGTGAGGCTTATGCCGAAGGTACCGTCAAAGTTATTTTCGATATTGACGTTAAAGTCGTCCGTATGGTCAAGCGGTACACCCCAACCTTGTGCCGGCGGGCGAGTGGGCGGGCGGGAAAGATCCACTGTCGGCATGATTACTTGCGCGGTGGCCGACCATAACCCGCCAGCGTTATTGACCGTCGCGGTTATAGTGTCCGTCGTAACGGAAACGCCTGGAGCAAATAAGTTTAGGCCAAAATTAAGGGACGAGATCGTGTGCTCTGCCCATTGACCGCTGGTTGTACCTATGAGGTTTCCGCTACCGTCCGGGTCAAATGTGCCGCCAAGCCACGGTACATGCTGGACGACCGTAACGAACGCGTTGCTCATAAGAGCGGCGATCGGGTTTACCATACCTGCGCCGGTTTGAAGCACGCTGTAATGCCCACCATAACCTGTAAGGGGTACCGCCGTGTTCATAAGCCTTGACTTAACTTCCACAACCCTATCATAATTGCGGGTTGTAAGGTTAAACTGTTCTATAACAAGGGCTGCGATACCGGCGACGGCCGGAGCTGACATAGACGTGCCTTGAATTATGTCATAAATGCCATGGATATGACCCGGGGCATTGTTGATATTGTTTGCAGACATAATGCCGTGCCCAGGCGCAAGGATATCCGGCGTGATGTGGAACGACTCCGCGACGGGGCCGACGGAGGAAAACGGGATCATGATATCTTGCGCAAGCTCAAGGGGTTCGAACGTTCCAAACTGCATCGTGCCGGTGATTGGCATTGCCGATATGAACGCCGGCATCATGCCGGGCAAGTCGAAGGCGGCGCGCGCGCTATATATTGACATTTGGAAGAACGGCACGTGGCGGTCGGCACGGAGGCCATCTACCCAGCTAAGATAGGTAATGCCATTTACGAGACCCGCAGCACCTGTAAATTGGTTGTTTACCATGATGATAGCCGACGCGTTGAGAGCATCCGCCAATAACGACATATGGACGAAGTTCATAACCCCTCGGGTTAGAATCATTACCCTACCCGTTAAATCCGCACCGCTGAGATATTCGTTTCTGAAGTATGTAACGAAGTTGTCAGGAATAATGTCGCCAGGGAAGTTTTCCGGTCCATATGGGAGCTGGCCGAAGAAGACATAATCAGCCCATATATCCTGTAAGAATCCAAAATTATCCGGTGAGAGTAAGGCATTGTAACCAACGAATACAATGTCTGCCTCATTAGCATCAAAAATTGAGTTGCGATGGAAACCCAAAGCCCTGGTACGCGTAATTCCGCCGCCAAGGTCTACACCGTCAAGGACATGGCGGTCATGCCCGCCGGAGAAGGCACCGCCAACGTCTATAACAAGGCTTGCCACGCCAGGCTGCCCAACGGAAAACCAGCCGCCGACGTTTAAATGAGCGTTTTGGCCGGAGACGCCGTCGCCGTCGTTACCTGCTGCGGTGACTACAACCATGCCGGACAGCGAAACAAGGTTGAGCGCTTGCGATAGTACATTCCAAGCGTTGTTGTTGGGGCTTCCAAGCGAAAGGTTTATTACGTCCAAATTATTGTCGTAAGCCGCCTCTATTGCCAGCATTATGGAGTTGCCGGCAGACGAGCCAGCATTGTTTAAAACGCGGAGGGAGTAAAGATAGATATCCGGTGCCATGGCAATAACTGTGCCAGCAACATGTGAACCATGCATGGATGACGCGCCTTCACCGCCGCTGGTACCCCAGCCCATCTCACGATCCGCAATAAAGTTGCCGCCTGGAAGCGGGCTGTTTACGTCCGCCGGGTTTATCCTATACTGTGCGAAGGCTGGGTGGCGGTGATCTATACCCGTATCAAGTACGCCGACGCGAACGCCGCGACCTGTAATTTCAAGCTGGTTGTGGATGAAGTCTATCCCAAAAAGCTCGCGCGCCAAACGGTTAAAGTCGCCGTCCCGCACGTATCCGCTTGTGGCAGCCGCGCCGAGTGCGGCAACCGGACTCAACGGCATGAAGAAGTTGGTTGTAACATATATCTCTTCGTATACTGGATAAGTTCTATCATCAACAGCATCGTAATGATTCGGGTCGCCTTCTTCGTCATTATTTGTAGGTTCTTCATCTTCGTATTCGTAATTATCAGCCGGTTCTTCAGCTTCATTTCCATATTCATAAACCGGATCTTCGATTTCGTACTCTATAAATCCGTTATCCAAGTCTTTATTTTCAAATTCCGCTTCCAATTCAAAATAAAGGTCTGAATCATTGGCTTCATCGTTAAATAGATATGGATCCGTAAACACGCCGATCGCATAGAACGTAACGTTAGGCGTAACGGCAAAAACCTCCGGCAACGCCGCGATTTCGTATACCATCCACGCCGGCACGCGAAGAAAGAGGCCGTTAAAAAGCGTATGGTGTGCTCCGATAACTTCAATGACATGATTGTCAAGCCTTTGTACGACCATTTGCTCTTCAAAATTTCTATGTCCGACCCAGGCCTGCTCATCGAAAAATCCGCGCCCGCCTCGTGCAAATGGGTTTATAACCTCCGCAATAAGCTCAAACGCAACCGACGGCGGCGTCCTAAACTGAACGACGATTTCGACGATCTCGTACGGGCTATCAAAGGCGTATGCGCCTTCAAATCCTATAACACCTATCGCGTCGTCCATAACGGTATGAAGCAGCGCACCCATGTTTTGGCGCGTTGTAAAATCGCCCTGCACTCCAAATCTGGACGGGTCGCGCCGCTCAAACCCAAGTTCCAAGAGCATTTCCGCCGTGACAACAAAGTCCCCATCCAACGAAAGCTCCAAAGCCGCCTCGGTTGAAACTCTTCCCAAAAAGTCTCCCAGAAGATAATTAGCCTGCGCAAAGTTAAACTCGCCGTCAACTACGAGTTCATCCAATTCAACTGCCAGGTTTTCGTTAATTACTCCTCTTTGATACGGAGCCTGCGCCGCCACGGTGCCGGAAAGTGCACCGGAGAAGGCCAAAATTATTGCCAGCGAAGAAGCCAGCAATTTCGTTTTCCAATTAGTCATTTTCTTCTCCTTCTTCTTGCGATATGATATTTTTTATTATTCAGTTACGTTCCTTCCACAGCCTCCTTTATGAACTGAATCATATTATGTAATGAATACATTAAGTGCCCCCACAACGTTCGGCACTCACAACAAAGGTATAAAAATAAAAGGTAACTGCGGGTCTAAATATCAAAGACTATACAGGATCCATCACAATTTTGATTGCCCCTGATGTATTAAATTTAAAAGTATGGATATGTTAAATAAATTCGATACGACAGAGATGAGCATACCAGAATGGTTGCTCATTTGTAATTAGAAGCTCTAATAAAGAACACTTTTGTGATACCAGCATTCTTTTATCTGATTTAGGTTTATGTACTGTAAACCATCCAAATGCAGTTGAAGGGATTTGAACCCCCACGGGCTAAGCCCACTAGATCCTGAGTCTAGCGCGTATACCAATTCCGCCACAACTGCCGGTTTTTTCCTGTTGCAAGTTATTATAAATTATATCATCCAAATTGTCAAGAAAAATTTTACCTAAATTTCAGACAAATTATAAGCAAATTATTAATTTATTTTTACCTTAAAGATATCTATTTCGTATTCAAAACCCGACAAAAAATCAATCAATTCCTGCCCGGCATCCGCACCAAGGAGGAATACGGCGGTTGACAGCGCGTCGGCCATCATTGCCGTAGGCGCGGTTACAGTTATAAGTGAAACATCCGAAATATGCGGACAGCCCGTTGACGGGTTTAATATATGATGGTAATTTACGCCGTTGTGTACAAATGCGCGGTGGTGTGCGCCGCTTGTCGCCGCCGCGCCGCCGAAAAGCGGCAGAACACGCAAGATTTCACCGTCCGCGCCTTCCACGCCCACAAGCCAAACACTAGTGCCTGGACGTGTGCCAATCAATCGTATGTCGCCGCCCGCGTCAATAATGGCCGCAGTTACGCCAAGTTCCTTTAAATACGTATACGCGGCGTCGGCAATAAAGCCTTTTGCGATACCACCTAGGTCTATACGTACTCCACAATATTGCTTGGTTACTGTGTTATTGGTATAGTCCAGCTCCAAGAAACCCATTCCGACAAACTGCAGGGCATAGGAAATACTGTCATGCGGCGGCGGCATTGCGCCGGGTATAAAATCCCACAACGCGCTTACCGCGCCTACCGTAACGTCAAAAAGCCCATCCGTAAGGATGTATATATCCTTCGCAAAACGAAGTATCTCTATCGTTGCGTCAGAAACGGGTACAGCGCAACCCGCGGCAGCGGTATTTATGCGGTAAACGTCGCTATTTGGCATTGTTTTACTGAGAAGCTCTTCCAATGTTCGCATATATGCAAATGCTTTGTGGATCGCCGACTCCTCTATGCCTGGCGGCGGGTTAAAAATTGTGATAACAACGTATGTATCCATCATAAACGTGCCCGCGGATATGAAAGCCCCCTCCACCCCGCGCCGGCAGGACGGAAGTATAAGCAATGCAACCACTAAGATAACGATACGCAACCTATGTAAATTACGCATTAAAACCCCTCGTTACAATAATATCCCTATACCCTAGCCTTTCCTTAATCCTTCTTGCCGCATTATCGGCGCTCTCTCTCTCAATAAAAACACCAAAAACCGTCGATCCACTGCCGGACATGGACGCACCCAACGCGCCATATTCCCTGCAAAGTTTCTTAATTTCATAAATAACAGGGTAAATTGCGCCCGTTATAGGCTCAAATACATTCACAAGCACCTCTTCACGGCAAATTTCATGTAAATCACCCGTTCTTATGCCATATAAAAGCCTCTCCATATCCGGCCTCTGCATCGTTTTTTCACCAACGGAATATTTATTGAAAATATCCGCTGTGGACACGTGGACGGGCGGCTTCACAAGCAAAAACCACGCAGGCGGAAACGGGTTCAGCCTCCTCAACCGCTCGCCGACCCCCTCAGCAAGGCATGTCCCGCGCGTTAAACAAAAAGGCACGTCCGCACCCAATTCAAGCCCAACTTTATATAACTCCGCCTCATCCATATTCAATCCATACAAATTTCGCAAAGCGATAAGCACAGCGGCCGCGTCGGAGCTGCCTCCGCCAAGCCCGGCCGCAACCGGTATATTTTTCTTAAGGTTGATAAAAATACCTGTGTCTATGCCGTACCGTTCCCTAACTCGTAATGCCGTTTTATAAGCCAGGTTTCTCTCGTCTTGCGGTAAGTTCGCGTTTTCTACGCTAACCTTTATGCCGTAATCCGGCTTATCTATCTTTTTTACAGTAATTTCGTCGGCCAGATACACACTTTGCATAACGCTTACAAGGTTATGGTAACCATCCTCACGCTTACCTAAAATATCCAACCCAATATTTATTTTTGCCCTCGCGTAAAGCTTAGTTTCATTCATATTTATATTCTCTCAATAAAAAATTATGTTGACAAATACCGTGAAAAGTGGTAGAATGGGTATACTCTACTAGGTAATGGGAGCATAGCTCAGTTGGGAGAGCGCCAGCTCGACAAGCTGGATGTCGTTGGTTCAAGTCCAACTGTTCCCATGGTTTTCTTTTTTTCATAAGATAAACCTCCTTTCTATGTAATGAAACAGGAAGCAAGAGAACCCGCATTCTCTTCGCTTCCTGTTTTTATTTTCTTATTCTTCCATAGTCTTCGTTCTGGAACGTTGCGCCATGATTAAGTTATAGTAAATGCCCTTTTTCTTTAAAAGCTCCACATGCGTGCCGACTTCCGCAACCTTACCCTTCTCCAGCACAACGAGGCGGCTGGCGTTTCTAAGAGTTGACAGGCGGTGGGCTATTGCGATAGTTGTTCGGCCTTTTATTATTTTATCCAAACTGTCTTGAATGATGGATTCCGTTTCAACGTCCAGTGCGCTGGTTGCCTCGTCCAGTATAAGGATACCCGGGTTTTTAATGATGGCGCGCGCGATGGAGATGCGTTGGCGCTCACCACCAGAGAGGGAGTGGCCGGATTCGCCGACCATAGTGTTATACCCGTCCGGCGTTTCCATTATAAAATCATGGGCATTGGCGGTTTTAGCCGCAGCTATAACCTCAGCAAGGGTCGCGTCGGGTTTGGCGTAGGCTATGTTCTCAAAAATCGTACCTGCGAAGAGAAAGTTATCTTGGAATACGACGCCAATATTTTGGTGCAGATATTCCTGTGAAAAATCGCGCAGATCTGTGCCGTTTACTGTGATACGGCCCGTGTTCGGATCATATAGGCGCATAACCAGGTTTATGAGGGTAGATTTGCCGACTCCGGACTTGCCGACCAGGCCTATCATCTCGCCCGGCTCTATTGTTATGGAAACGTCCTTAAGTACCGGTTCGTAACTCTTGTATCCAAAAGAGACATCCTCAAACGCCAAGCGGCCGGCAACAGGTACGTTATTGGGCTCGGCAGTTTCTTTAAGTTCGCTTTCTTCATCCATAATCTCAAACACCTTGACCATAGATGTTAGGCAATCCGCGAGCCAGCGCGGAAAACCAACGAGCCAGCGCAGGGGTGCGTAAATAAAACCCATAAACATCGTAAACTGGACGAGCATACCGAGCGTCATATTGTTTGCCGGATCCAAAACCATACGCGCACCGAAGAAGAGTATTAGGAACTCACCAGCACCCGTAAGGAACGTTAGCATTGGGAAGAGCTTTGCCCAAAGGATTTCGTTATCTTCGGAAACTTCCGCAAGCTCGCGGGATACGTCAGCGAATTTATCGATCTCCTTTTTCTCTGTACCAAAGGCCTTAACCGTGCGGATGCCCTTAATAATGTCGTGGAGGATTGATTGTGATTTTGAACCTTTGCGCCACTGCCGCTCCATACGGATACTTATAAACCGCCAGAACTTTGCCATCATAACGGCGACTATAGGCACGGGCAAAAACGCGAGAAGCGTAAGTTGCCAGTTGGTGAATAAGAGGATAATGAGTACGACGATGAACATAATGAACATCTCAATAGCCCATCTGCCCCAGTCGCTTACAAAGCCGCGGATAACGGCCGTGTCGTGCATGACGCGGCGTATCATGTCGCCAGGTGTTCGCTTGGCGATGCCAGACATGGATAGTGTCTGTATCTTCTCATAAGTCTTCACCCTCAAATCGTTGGTGAAGAGTATCGCCGTCTTGTTAAAAATCCTACTGGTGAATACGAAAATCAATTGCCCGACAAAACGCGCCGCCAACATGGCAAGCCCAAGAATAATAATATCACGCGCCGTACTGCCGATAGGGTTTCTTAAATGGTTGTCGATGAGAAAGCGGTTAAGGAACGGCGTGACAAGGAACAACAGGCTAGATATAAGCATTACGGCCTGCGTAATCGTAAGTTTTTTTATGTATGGTTTGAGGAATGCCAAGGCCTTACCCATTACATTCATGCGCGAGTAACAGAAGAGGCATTGGTTCATCCCCTCTACATACGGCCTGCCGCACTTTTCACACACGCGCTTTTCAACCTCGTCGGGAATGATGGCAATGCCATTTTTGACGCGGTAGTTGACTACGTTGCAAAAAACGCCAGCCAATTTAAGCCCGGAGTTTGTGAAACGACAGAGGACAACTTCGCTCCCGTCCCTCATCTTCAAGTACAGCGCACCGCATCCAACGCCTGATTTGACGAGCGCCTCTTCGACAGCATCGGCATTATAGTTCCTGTCACCGCAGGTTATCTTGCCGCTTTCGTCGAAAATAAGTTCACCGACGGTTGGTTGCATATTTGCATCTAAATCATAATTGAATACATGTTGTTTCATAAAATAAATACCTCTATATTGCTTGATAAATTAGTGGTTTATTACCATAACCTATGCTTGCTGTTCCGATTTTCAAGTTCTCTTTTCAAGATTTTTGCTTTGGTTTTTGCTTCACGTTCGATTTGTTTAATTAATATAAGATGCTCGGTAAAATGCCTCACATCAGCCTCATTAAAGCGGTGTTCGCCGTCAACGAATTAAGATTTCAATAATCCGGTACGCACAAAACGCTGAACCGCTCGCCGAGTTAGCCGCGCTATTTTCGCGGTTTCTTTGATTGTATAGAGCTTTTCCATAAACAACCATTCCTCCCGTGGGGCGAACTCAATTCGCCTAATACCCGCACGGTTACCGCAACCCCCGGCAAACACAGTTCGCCCCTACATACATTAGAACAAGTACGGCTCCAATCTCTTACGGCTAGCCTTATCCAACTTCTCAATATCCTTCACCAAATAACGGTTTCCATCCACGTCAAAGATGATGACTGCGCCGTTGCCTAATGGGCGCACATTTTTGCTAACATCCTTAAGCGCACAGCTCTTAGTATGCGCCTTATCGCGGCTTTCGCCGAGCAATAATTCGGTATAAACGTAACCCAATTTATCCTTCACGGATTTTATTTCTAAGATAAATGGGCAGAAATAGCGTTTATCCAATTCTTCCGTCACAATTTTGAGGTTATCGCCGCTGAGTTCGTTAAGGCTGCGGATAATGCCAATTTCCTTATTGTCATTATCGTAGACCGAAACGTACTCCGACGCACTACCGACAGGCAACGCACGCTTAAGCGTTACGTGCGGATGATCCTCGTTTCCGTACTTCAAGGCGCAGAAACCGCCTTTAGAAAAGTAAAACTTCGCTTTATTCACGTCGATGATTCCTAAGTCGACATTTTGTATTGAGCCCAGTTCGTTCATAAAATTTGTTCCCCCAAAACATTATCCCGACTAAGGAGAGAAAACTCCCCCCAGCCAAATTTAAAATAAAAATCTACATAACCAAACGGTTTACCTTGGTGCTTTTAATTAATCATAAAACAGAAAATATTATAATTTACGCAGTTTAACCGCGCTTTCTCCTCCTGTTTTATATCCGTATCAATCCATATTTATAACCTTCAAACCCTCCATCTGAATGTTATAGAGTTTGTGGTATTCGCCCTTCTTAATTATAAGCTCTTCGTGCGTGCCTTCCTCAACTACCTTACCTTCCGAAATTACGCACAGGCGATCCGCATCCTTAAGGGTAGATAAGCGGTGTGCGATGGCAATTGTCGTTCGCCCCTCCTGAAGTTTATGTAAAGCGGCCTGTATTTTGCCCTCAGTTTCTGTATCCATCGCGGCTGTCGCTTCATCTAAGATGAGTATTTGCGGGTTTTGGATGATCGTACGCGCAATGGAGAGGCGCTGCTTCTCCCCGCCTGAAAGGTCCTGCCCGCCCGCGCCTACGCGCGTTTCGTACCCATCCGGCAGGTTCATGATAAAATCGTGCGCTGAAGCGGCCTTAGCGGCCTTTATAACATCCTCAACCGACGACTCCGGCTTGGCGTAGCGTATATTGTCCATTATGCTTCCGATAAAAAGGTAAATCTCTTGCGATACTACACCAATGTTCTGCCTAAGCTGCGCAAGCGGCAGTTCCTTAACATTCA
Source organism: Defluviitaleaceae bacterium (assembly GCA_009785555.1). Classification (GTDB taxonomy): domain Bacteria; phylum Bacillota; class Clostridia; order Lachnospirales; family WRAX01; genus WQWB01. The sequence goes on from WQWB01000015.1 coordinate 20,022, forward strand.
CGCCGCCGATGGAAATACCGCCTTCGCTCACGTCGTATAAACGCGCGATAAGGTTGGCCATCGTAGATTTTCCAGCACCAGTTTTGCCGACAATGCCGAGCATCTTGCCGCCGTATGCCGTAAGGGTAAGCCCCTTAAGCACGGGCACAGCCGGCTCGTACTCAAACCAGACATTATTAAGCTCTATATCGCCATTAAGAGATTCTACGATAACCGGGTTATCCGGTTCCGTAATTTCGGGTTGGCTGTCTATAACCTCGAACACGCGTTGAGCGCTGTCAACACAGCGCGCCCACCAATTGGACACCCAAGACAGGAACTCCAGCGGCCCATATAGCATTGTTAGGTACGCGATAAACGCCATAAACACGCCAAACGGGATATCGCCCTCTATTACGAAAATACCACCTACGATCGTAACCGCTATCTGCCCCATAAACATAAAGAAGTTTATGAGAGGAAATGCTGTAACCGCGAGGTTCATGCTAGATATCTCCACATTGGCCTGCTTTAGCCCCGTGGCTCCGAAACGCATCCCCTCTTCTCTTTCCCTCGCAAAGGCCTTTATAACGCGCTGGCCGTTTATGCTATCGCCGACCATAGAGTTGAGCTGGCTGTCATACACCCAAAACCTGTGGTGGAAACGACGGAACAGCCCCCACAGCGTACGGAAGAGAATGATCGTGATGGGTATAGATAAGATGCTGATAAGCGCTAACTGCCAATGCATGATAAACATTAGCGTAATAACGCCGATGAACATCATCAGGTTAACCAATATATAAGGCAGCCCATCTACAAAGAACCAGTAAATATTACTTGCGTCCCTATCCACGCGGTTCATAACCGAACCCGTGCGCTTGGACGTATAGAACTTGATTGACAAACGTTGCATGGCTTCGAATATACGCATCTTAAGGTCATATATAATCCACGGCATAGTTTTTGCCAGTACGATGGAATGGAAGACGCCCATAAGCACGCCCATCACTCGTGTAACGAGTATGGCCAATACAATAAGGCCTACATAACCGTACCACCCGCGGTCACCATCCGTCAAAACCTCATCAAACAATAAAACCGTACTTACGTATGGAGACAGGATTTGGAATCCAGTACCCAAAACCATGGCGAATACGACTAGCGCAACCTTTTTCTTATAATACTTGAAGTAAGCCATAAGACGCGCAGTGATATTGCGTTTATCCATACATTTGAGGCAAAGCTTACGCTCCGGCTCTGGGTAGCGAGTACCACATTTGGGACAGAAGAGGTCGTCATCGGACTTAACGTCCTTCAGCGGCTCTTCACCATCGGCTAGGTTTTTTATAACTTTACACAAACGCTCCACCTGGGACAGGAAGCCGACTGAGAACGTGAGGATGAGCTCATCCTCACCTACCCACTCGCCGCTTTCTCCATCTTTCTGCGCAGCGTTATAAAGCCTGCCCGTGGAGATTTGGCGTTCAGTTTTAAGCTCCTTCAGGCCGCTTAACTTAAATGTAGTAAGCCCTTTTTCTTCAAAGGCCGCGACAATACGCTTTGCGCCCTGCGTTTTAACGACCTTCTCTACGCCATACAGTATGTATAAATTTTCCTCATCCACGGCGACGTACGCGTCAGCAAATCCGCCGTCAGCCGCCAAATCAGTATGGATTGCGTATAGTATTTTTTCGGTATCTATCCCGTTTGACGCAAACGGGTTTTTCATATATTCGGGCATGTGCCGTTTCCGTGACATAAATCAATTTCCTCCCGTATAAAGCATACTCGGTGAGTTTACCATGTTTCCTCCGTTTTGGCAATACGATTTTTAAATTTACCTAAAATTGTCATACGTTTGACATATTATACATAGCAAAATGCCGTTTCAGGGCATATTTTCACTATAATATTCACACAAATATTATATATTTTTCTTATTATATTAGTATAAACTGCACAATGATATCTTGATTATTCCAATGGTTTTCAAAAACATATCGCAAAATTCAGCAAACATATGAACGTTTGATGGTAGTCTAGCTCCCTCAAAAACAACTTGACAAAACACCTATTCACAGGCATAATATAGAAGGTATTTTTTAAAATAAATAAATATGACAAAGATTGGTAAAATGACTTACAGGGAAAACAAAAGAAACGGTGACAGGCTCTCACCCCTTGCGTACGGCTTCATGCGCGCAGGGCGTGATGCGGAGGCCGCACGCGTCGTTCTCCGCCACGCTGTAGCCAGTGGCATCAATTATATCGACACCGCGTATATGTATCCCGGCAATGAAGAGCTCTTGGGTAAGTTGCTTGAAGAAGAGGGTCTGCGTAACCGTGTAAAGATAGCCACAAAGCTTCCGCCACAATCCGTAAAGAAGAGTGAAGACTTTGAGCGGCTTTTTTGCACGAGCCTAAAGCGTTTGCGCACGGATTATATAGATTATTACCTAATACATAACCTAAACGGCATTAAGGAGTGGGAGCGGCTTTGCTCCCTCGGCCTGCGCGAGTGGCTCGCCGATCTTAAATCAAGCGGCCGTGCAATCAATGTCGGGTTTTCCTTCCACGGCAACTCGGATTTGTTCATAAAACTTGTTGATTTCCATGACTGGGACTTTGCGATGGTGCAGTACAATTATTTAGACGAACACACCCAGGCCGGGCGTAAAGGCGTTGACCATGCCGCAAGCAAAAACATCCCGCTTATGATTATGACGCCCCTGCGCGGCGGCGTTTTGGCAGATAAAATGCCGGATGAGGCCGTCGCCGTTTTTAAGAAACACAACGCCGACAGGTCACCGGCTGATTGGGCGTTGCGCTGGCTTTGGAATCAGCCGGAAATATTAACGGTTTTGTCCGGCATGAGGACGATTGACGAAGTAAATGCAAATATAGCCGCCGCCGTAGGGGCGACCTGCGGTCGCCTCACCACAGACGAACTAGCCGTATACGACGAAGTGCGCGAAACCATGCGCCGCATAACACGCGTACCATGCACATACTGCGGCTACTGCCGTGTCTGCCCTAAAGGCGTGGACATCCCCACCTGCTTCGACGCATACAATCAGCGCAGCGTGGCAAAAGGTTTCCGCCGCTGGCATATTTGGTATTTCTATATCCACCGCACCATCAACAAAAATGCCGGTCGTTGCAACGGCTGCCGCATGTGTGAAAAACATTGTCCGCAGGAAATAGAGATTGCGAAAGAACTCGAGAGCGTTAAGAGGGAAATGGAAGGTATACTTTTCCGCTTCGCGCGGTTTGCGGCACGGAAAATAATGAGGCTTGATAAATAAAATAGTTGCTGATACGCAACAAAAAGTGGATATCCATGCCATTTAGCGACCAATTAAGAAATGAACACAAAACAAAAAGCGAGCTTGAAAATGAAGCTCGGATAGCTCGGTATAACGATATTATTAATCTGAAAGACCGTATTATCAATGAATTTAAGCATTTATGTTTATCAGCAACACGAAATAGCGAAAGATGTATATCTCACGTAGTCGACGTATGCCCTCATGATAGAGAATATGGAGGATATGGCGTAATTAAACAATATGATTTAAATGCCGCAAAAGTACTTTGCGAAAAAATAAAATCCGTACTTGCTCATGAAAACTTTGAAAAATTAAATGTTGGTCTATTTCACTTTACAGTCGACAAAACATTTTATTTGTTCGGTTTATTCCCTATAAAATATGAAATAAAAGATAAAAGTGGTAATCTTTTTATGCGTATAGATGCATCGTGGTATACTTAGTCGAAAGTTTTATTGCTGATAACACCGCCGTAAGGGCGGCAATTTGCCGCCCCTACCTCCGCGGCACAACCAGCCACCAACAATATTTTGATATACAAGAAAAAACACCCAATGAATAAAGCCCTGCCTCAACGAAGAAAAAAGAACCGTTTAGCAAATTACGACTACTCCCAAGCAGGGTATTACTTCATAACTATCTGTATAAACGGCATGAAACAAATCCTCGGGAGCGTAGGGGCGGCAATCTGCCGCCCGGGGCTGGAGGTTATTTTAAGCCCCCTTGGACATACCGTAAATGAAGCTATTCAAAACATACCACAAATATACTCAAGTGTATGCGTTGACAAGTATGTTATAATGCCGAACCATATGCATTTAATCCCAACCCTTCAGGATAGCAAGCGGCAAATTGCCGCCCCTACAAATTTACATGATGTCATACAACCGGTTGCCACTCCCACGGTTCATCAAATTATCGGCGGGATGAAACGTGCTGTTTCTATAAAACTTGGCAACTCCATCTGGCAAAAATCCTTCCATGACCGGATAATCCGCAACAATACCGAATACAAGAAAATATGGCAATACATAGATACTAACCCCGCAAAATGGAAAGAAGACAGATATTACGCCGATGATTCTATCTCTAACGCATAAATCTCACAAATATGGTAAATAATATATCCGAAACCAAAATAAAGATTGGCAAGGCATATTTTTACCATTTGAGGAGGATGAAACATTGAAAGCAACAGGTATAGTCAGAAGAATCGATGATTTGGGAAGGGTTGTTATCCCTAAAGAGATTAGACGTACGCTTAGGATACGGGAGGGGGACCCGTTGGAGATATTTACAGACAGGGAAGGCGAAATTATTTTGAAGAAATATTCGCCCATCGGCGAGCTGGGTACTTTTGCCCGCGAATACGCCGACTCACTGTCACAGACGGCCGGGCATATTACGTGCATCGTAGATAAGGATCAGATCATCGCCGTCTCCGGCGGTGCCAAGCGTGAACTGATGGACAAGACGATCAGCTCAGCACTTGAGAAGACGATAAACAACCGCTCCACCGTTATCTCGTCTAGGAGTGAGGCCGGCTTTGTTCCGGTACTTGACGACGACAACGCGGATATCTACAGCCACGAGCTTATAACGCCGATCATCTCCGAAGGTGACGTTTTGGGCGCAATCGTTTTCCTCTCCCCTGACAAAAAGATGGGTGATGTTGAAAATAAGCTGGCGCAGACCGCCGCCGGATTCTTAGGTAAACAAATGGAACAATAAATATCTTAGGGGGACTTCCCCCTTACTACATAACACAAGGAGATTTAAGTAAATGAAAATGACATTCCGCTGGTTTGGCGAAAACGAAGACAGCGTAAAGCTCTGGCAAATAAAGCAAATACCCGGCGTAAGCGGCATCATGGGCGTTTTAAGCCACAAGGCTGCAGGCGAGGTTTGGACGGACGGCGAGATCCAACAATACATACAACACGTACACAAATCCGGGTTAGAATGCGAGATAATCGAAAGTGTCAATGTCCACGAAGACATAAAGCTTGGGCTTCCGACGAGGGATGCGTATATCGCAAACTATATAACTACGATAAAAAACCTGGCAAAACACGGCGTAAAGGTTATTGTGTATAACTTTATGCCGGTATTTGATTGGCTGCGTACGGATTTGGCGCGCTTGATTCCTTCTGATGGGTCTTTTTCGCTTTATTTCGATGAAAGTGAATTAGGCGAGATGGGGCCGGCGGAGCTAGTGGCGAAAACAGCAAAGGACAGCGGCGGCTTTATTTTGCCAGGCTGGGAGCCAGAACGCCTAGCCGAACTTGAGCTTACCCTTATAAAATATAAAGACGTTTCACCAGACGATTTGCTCTGCAATTATAAATACTTCATCGACGCAATCATGCCTACATGTGAAGAAGTCGGCGTAAAAATGGCCGTCCACCCGGACGATCCGGCTTGGCCAATCTTCGGCCTGCCGCGTATCGCACACACTCTTGACGGATTTAATAAAATCCTTGCGTTCAATAACTCACCAGCTCATACGCTTTGCCTATGCACCG
>WQWB01000016.1 GCA_009785555.1 Defluviitaleaceae bacterium
ATCTGCCATATCCAGGTTACGTCTTCGTCAAACGTATAGCCCATGATTTCCGAAGCTATGCGCATGTCTTCCGCGTTATCTGCGTCTACCCACCAGCCCGTATATTGCGGGTTCGCCGCCACAGGGAGGTGCTGCGCCGCCGTAAGAAGACCGGCGTTTGCGGCCAACGTTATATTTTCCCCTAACGATAAAGAACTGAGAGATCGTGTATTTGCAAGCATGTTTGACATATTCAGATTATTATGCGTATCCCATCCTGAGAAATCCAAGGATTGAAGGGCAAACATCTCCGAAAACATGTTTTCCATGTTTGTAACATTACTGATATTCCAGTTAGACACGTCCAAAACAGTGAGTGTATTTACGTTTATAAACATTTGTCGCATGTTTGTTACACTACTTACATTCCAATTAGATACATCTAAAGTTGTAAGCGCATACATGTTCATAAACATATTATTCATGTTCGTTACGTTGCTTACATCCCACCCGGACACATCCAAAGTTGCAAGCACCCATGTATTGGAAAACATTTGATTCATATTAGTTACGTTGCTGGTTACATCCCAGTCGGACACATCCAATGCTCTAAGCGCATGCGCACCCGAAAACATATTGCTCATATCCGTTACATTACTTACATCAAACCCAGACACATCTAGCGTTGTTAATGCAGCATTAAATGCAAACATAGATCTCATATTTCTAACGTTATCTGTCCTTATTCTATCAAGGCCGTTAATCGTTGTAACACGGCTTAAAAAGTTGAACATGTTAGCTAAATAATATGACGCATTTCCTACTTCAACATTACCTTCAATTATGATATTAGTAATTAATTCATGGTGTGGGTGCCATGGGCTGCGGTTCTGACTCATACCGTGGTTCCGCTCAGCATCCGAACCGCCTTGGTTAAGCCAGCCGCTAAATAGACGAAGTGTACCGTTATTCAACAGGAACCAGGGTGCGCCGTGCGGGCCAACAGTGCCGTATATTGCGATATCGTCTTCATGTATCCATACCGCCGTAACCGTTGCATCCTCTGCCGGCATTGCAAACGTGTCGATGAAGACAGGTACATCATCCGACGTCCATCCAGCAAAGACGTAGCCGCCTGTGCGTGTACCGTGGTCAAGTGTAACTACCGTACCGGCAACCACATAGCCGGATTCCGTTCCGTCCTCCGCATCGGGGTTGATTATGGTTAACAAAAATTCAGGGTTTGTTTGCCATTCCCATGTACCTGGATTAGATGCGCCGCTCAAAAGACCGGCACCCACCACTGTTCCGGAATTGCGTGTTTCACCTACGGGGGTTGCCGCGTCCGGGTCGGTTTGTACCCAGTAACCGGTATATTGCGGCAATCTCACAAACGATCCGCCGCTGTGTTGAGCCGCTTCCGGAAGGTTACCGCCCGCGCCGCTCCACGCTAATAATGTATCCGGCCCTAACATTAACTGTCTAAGCGACACTGTTTGGCTAAACATAAAGCCCCTAAGGGGTTCGCTTGTTGTATCCCATCCCGTAAGATTCACAACTACGAGAGATGTTGCGTTTGCGAACATACTGTCAAGTGATGTAACATTGCTTACATCCCACTCGGATAAATCCAAAGCTGTTAAGGCATTTGCATTAAAGAACACCGAATTCATCATCGTAACTTCGCTTACATCCCAGAATTCTATGCCTGACACAAGCGGCCCACCAAAGTTGGCGAATATCCTGGACAAAGTGCGCACACCCATTGTATTAATGTGTTCCAATCCATTAATTGCTGTATCCGTATTAGTAAAATTACTGAACATACCGCCTAAACTCATGTACTCATTTCTTGCTTCTTCAACAAAAAGATCATCATGAATTGATATTGTATTTATATTTTCCGGTGCAAAACTAAACCACGGGCTGACTGCGGTGGTGAATGGGTCATGGTCAGTGCCCGTATTATTACGGCCTACACCACGTCGATTAACATCAATTACCGAATCAACCGCTACGTTCATTTGAATCTCGCCGCCGAAGATGTGGAGTATGCCACAGTTAGTGATAGTCCACGGTGCCGCGTTTATGCGGTTGCCGATAGAGCCCTGTGCTAAAATATCGTCTTCATGAATCCATACGGCCTCGACTATAACATCAGCCGCCGGCATAGTAAATGTATTTACCACAAGAGACACAGCATCCGACGTCCAGCCGGCGAAAACATAGCCGTCCGTACGCGTACCGTGGTCAAGTGTAACTACCGTACCGCTGGCTATTTCTCCCGACTCCGTACCGCCTTCCGCTCCGGGGTTAAAAACAGTGAGCGTATACAGTTCAATCTCTATCCAGTTCCAGGTGCCTGGGTTCACCGTCGGTACGCCGACTTCGGCATACAGCAGGGCAAAGCTGGACAGCTCCTTGCCGATGTTTTCCCCGGCAGTTTGCCTCCAATATCCGTCCCTCAGGGAAACGCCTTCAAGGTAGGTATCTTCGCCAAGAACGATTGTCGCCAACGCGTCCGCGCCGTGCAACATGTCCGTCATCATGCCGTCGCCGAGAAGGTGCTCCGTGTCCCAACCGGATAGGTTAAGGTATACAAGGTCCTCCATGCCTTGGAACATGGCAAACATCGAATCGACGTTCGTTACATCCCAACCGGACAGGTCAAGGTGTGTAATACCAGAACCGGCGAACATCATCATCATTTCATAAACATCACTAACGTCCCACGCGGATATATCGCCCACATACGTTAAATTCACCGTATCAGCAAACATTATTACCAGATTATTTACGCCAGAAATATCCCAGCCGGACAGGTCGCCGACAGTTGTCAGCTCGGTTGCCCAAGCAAACATGGCGTACAAACCAATATCCTCGGCGCTCGTCGTTCTCCAGCTCGTCAGTTCTAACTCCGTTAATCGGGTAGCCACAAACATACCCTGCATAAAACTTACATTTTCCATATCCCAGCCTTCAAGGCCGTAAATGGCGGTAAGTGCGGTTGAAATCCAAATTTCTTGGCTGTCATCCCACTCATACCAATATCTGACGCCGCCGCCTATATAAATCAAATTATCAAGATACGGATGGCTGTCCTCGTTGAAGAAGCTAAGATCGGTATCGTTAATGATGCTCATAAACATATAAGATGTAGTATACACGCTGTCAAGCTGCCAACCTGTAACATCGATAGCCGTAACGACTGTCCCCCTAAACACGTTAAACATACTCACAACATTGCCTACATCCCAACCGGTTAAATCCAACAACGCAAGCGGTGAAAGGCTATCTTGTTCAATAAACGCCGCGCCAAGGAACATATCGGCCATACGCGTTACGTTTTCCGTGTTCCAATTCATTATTCCATGGGGAACATTATATGTAAAAACGAACATTTGTTCCGTACTAGTCAAACTTGCCGTGTCCCATTTTGACAAATCGGGAGCATTTGTAAAGATTGCGTACGCGAACATATAAATCATGCCGGTTACGTAACTTACGTCCCAATCTTCCAGGCCTTGCACTTCGTAAAAATGACCTGATCTATAGAACATTGATCCCATATCATATACGCCCTCGGTTTCAATGTTCTCAAGTCCTGATATTACCGTAACGTCCGTGAGGTATGCAAATAGCCCCATCAGCACGCTTTGCACTGTAATTTCACCGATAAATTGGATCTCCGTAAAATATTCACGGAAATCATGCCACGGACTGACGATATCCCGACCGCCAATGTTCCCGGCAGTTGTGTTTATGCCGCGGTTATATGAATTACCGCCGGTGCCAGCATTACTGGGGCCGCCACCCGTCCGAAGTTCACCTGTGCTTACGATAAGCGTACCGTCCGCATATATACGCCACGGTGCGCCGCCAATACCAACCGTACCCGTCGCAACGGGCAAATCGCCGGTTGCCCACACCCATGTACCGGCAGTGGCAGGGGCTTGTAACTGCATCAGCTCTGCTGACGTAACAAAGCGCGTGCCATCCGTCCAATGTCCGTTAAACTCACCTGTAGTTGGCACTGCCGGCAATCCCGCCTCCGTACCGGCCGGTGTACCGCCGATAAAGTGGAATTCCGGACCGAGTATCAACGTACTAAGCTTAAGCCCAGGTGGGGATTCAAACATCATGAACATATCCGTTACATTGGACGTATCCCATCCAGATAAATCGAGCGATGTAAGCCCGCTTGTATTACCGAACATGCCATTCATACGTGTTACACTAGATGTATCCCAGCCGGATATATTAAGCGATGTAAGCCCGCTTGCACCCCAGAACATACCATTCATATGCGTTGCACTAGATGTATCCCAGCCAGATAAATCAAGCGATGTAAGCCCTATTGCGCTGTTGAACACCGAAGCCATAACTTCAACGTTGGATATGTTAATAATACGTTCCAAACCGGTAATATTCGTGACATTATGAAGGTTCGCAAACAAATATTGAAGTGTGACGGCACCGGTTCCTACACCACCCACTCTTGCGGTTACGGTGATGTCGCCTTCAATAACTATACTTGTTATATCTGCGCGGAATTCATACCACGGGCTAACATTGAGGCTAATACCGCGGTTGTTTACGCCGCCGACCGGCGCATTATTGTTCCAACGGAATTCACCTTCCGCAATGCGCAACGTACCATCATCATACAATCGCCACGGCGCACCGCCCGGGCCAACCGTACCCGTTATTAACGGAATTGGGCTGCCGTCGTTCCATACCCATGTACCCGGGTTTGGCGAAGCACTCATCAAGCCAATGCCAGCCGTGCCAGCGGATGTGCGTGTTGCACCAAGAGCTGGGGTTGCACCAGGCCCGCCCGCTTTTATCCAATTACCCAAAAATGGCACCGTATTGCTAACGGCAGGCAAACCAGCGTTAGGTTGTAACACAGTATACGGCCCCAAAACTATGGTACGCAAAGCATTCATGCCAATAAACATTGCGGACATGTTTGAAACAGTCCTCGTATCCCAGCCTGAAATATCTAGCACTGCGAGTGCATTTGTATTGTTAAACATGGATTGCATATTCGTTACGCTGCTCAAATCCCATGTAGATACATTCAAAGTTGTAAGGGCATTTGTACCGAGAAACATATTTATCATACTTGTTACATTACTTACATCCCACCCGGACAGATCCAAGCCGGTTACGTTCGCCACAACGAACATACTTTCCATATTCGTTACGCTGCTTACATCCCAACCCGATATATCCAAGGAGGTGACGGCTGTATCGGCAAACATCGATGCCATTATCTGAACGGTGCTAACATCCCAGGCGCCGATACCGTCAAGGTGTGTTCCCCTAAATCCGCCGAACATTTCCATTATGTTTATAACGCCATAAAGGTCTATATGTTCAAGCCCGGATATCCGCATTACGGATGACGGTAAGTCCGCAAACATGGCGACTAAAGTCATACCATCGTTTGTGGCCGAATTTACAGTAAGCGGCCCGGTTATGACGATACGGTTAAACGTATATGTGGTCGGTAAGTTATGCCATGGGTTTACGGCCGCAAGCAATGTGCCGCCGCTTGGGCAACGGCCGACACCGCGGTTAAAACCAAAGCCGCCGGTCTGTATCTCGCCGCTAAGGATATAAAGTGTACCGTCAGCATACAAACGCCATGGCGCCGCACCGGGGCGGTTTCCTATTGTACCTGTTTGTATGGGTTGTTCAGGCGGCTCATTCGTCGCCTGCCATGCCCATGTACCCGGGTTTGTTATCGGTACGCCTTCGTTGTACAATAAGTCTTCGCTGGACAGCACCGTCCCAACGCTTGTACCAGCGATTTGCCTCCAATAACCGCCGCGAAGGGAAACGCCTTCAAGGTAAGTATCCTCGCCAAGCACAAGCGTCGCAAGCGCGTTCGCGCCTTGCAACATACCGCTTGTGTCAACCGTCCCAGACGTATCCCATCCGGATAGATTAAGGTATTCAAGGTCAGACATGGCGGCGAACATCATAAGCATATTATTTACGTTTCTTACGTCCCAGCCAGACAAATCCAATTCCGTAAGTGCGGATGCGTAGAACATCAAGTGCATGTCATACACGCCGCTTACATCCCAAGCGTATATGTCGCCTACGGTTGTTAGTTGGCCTGCATATGTAAACATCATGGACATATTTGTAACCAGGCCTGTATCCCAGTTTGACAAGTCCAACGAATTTAAAGACGTACCAGCGAACGCGCCGCTCATACTTAATACTTCTGATGTATCCCACGCAGCTATGCCATATATATTAGTTAATGCGTTTGTAAACATTAAAACCGCACCCGGCATTATCGGCGTTTCCATAAATGTGAAGCCTAACGCCACCATATCGTCAAAATGGAAATGGTCAGTAGGAATCATGGCAAGCGTATTTACGTCACCAAAAATGGCATCAAAAGATATATCCGTAGCTAGCCCTGCATCCCAACCCGTTAAATCCAATGATTGAACTGCGGTACCCATAAACATAGCGGCCAAGCCGCCGGAACCAAACCCTTCACCCAGCCACTGCCCCAACAGGTCAGAAAGCTGCCAGCCGCTTAAGTCTAAATGCGGAAGCAACGCCAAATACTCCGAGTTCCAATCCAGGAAAACAGCACCGGCGAACATGGCACCCATATCCCAAGCATAGCTTACATCCCAATACTGCACACCGTGCGGAACATTAAAAGCACTGTGAAACATAGCGGAAAAGTTACCGACGTTTCCAGTATTCCAATTCGACAGGTCTAGGTTTGTGGCGAAGTATACGCCGGCAAACATCCCGTTCATGCGCGCGACGTTACTTACATTCCAAGCTTCTATACCTTGCAACTCAACGCTGCCGATATTTTCAAACATTCCTGCCATTCTTTCGACATTACCAAGGTTAAAGTTTTCAAGGCCACTGATAGTGTGAACGTTTGTCAAATCGGCAAACATACGGTTCAGCTCTCCGCCATGTACGCCGGATCCAGACCGTGTTACGGCTCCCTCAAAATGGATAGACGTGATATAATCCTTAAAGTTGTACCACGGGCCGAAAAAGCTGCCGCCTGTAGCCACGCTTCCATGGAATATACCCCAATTGTTAATTTCGGCATTAGAAGAGCTGTCTCTAAGCGTACCTTCGCTAACGATAAGCGTACCGTCCTCATACAAACGCCACGGTGCGCCCTCATATCCAACCGTACCGGTTGCGACGGGTACAGAGCCTTCATTCGTTGCCTGCCATGCCCATGTGCCAGGGTTTGTCCTCGGTATTCCGCCTTCTGCATACAGCAAATCGTGGCTGGACAATACCGTACCCACACTTGGCCCGTCAATCTGCCTCCAATAACCGCTGCGAAGGGAAACGCCTTCAAGGTATGTATCCTCGCCAAGCACAAGCGTCGCAAGCGCGTTCGCGCCTTGCATCATGCCATACATCATTTCTGTACCTAACAAATTAGATGTATCCCAGCCGGACAGATTAAGATATTCAAGCGAGACCATGTCCATAAACATCATGTTCATCTTTTCAGCACTTGCCAAATTCCAGCCAGATAGATCCAAGTGTGTAATGGAATGTGCAAATGCAAACATGGCTTCCATATTTACAACATTTCCAATATTCCAACCGGATATATCACCAACTGTTGTCAGTCGATCTGTAAAAGCAAACATCCCATGCATATCCGTTACATTATCTACAACCCAGTCGGATAAATCTAATGACGTTAGATTAGGCATCATTAAGAACAGGCTTCCCATATAGCGTGCGCTGCTTGTGTCCCAACCTTCTATTCCGTCCAAAGTTGCAGCCCCAAAGAACGGAAACATATCCGACATTCGAACTACGCCTTCGGTATTTATATAATTAAGCCCAGTAATCGTTATATCAGCTGTGCCAAACCCATCACATGTAGTACCCCAAGAACCAAATAACAACATCAATGTTGTTGTATCACTTGTATCTAATATATACAATGAAGAATTGGTTTCTGGATTAACAAAAAGTTCACCCGTAATGATTATTTCATTGATAAGATAATTATATGGCACGTCATGCCAAGGATGTGCATACGTAGAACCATAAAAAATATCCGTCGGGTTGGATATACCGCGGTTGTTGCCTGTGCCGCCGGTTTGTATCTCTCCGCCCTCTATAACTAACCTGCCGTCTGCATACAAACGCCATGGCGCTGCACCGGGGCGGTATCCTATCGTACCTGTTTGTATGGGTTGTTCACCCGGTTCGTTTGTTGCCTGCCAAACCCATGTGCCTGGGTTTGTTGTTGGCACGCCTTCATAGTACAGCAAATCTTCGCTGGATAATATTGTACCCACACTTGCCCCGGCAGTTTGCCTCCAGTATCCTTCACGGAGGTCGACGCCTTCAAGGTACGTATCTTCGCCGAGAACAAGCGTCGCAAGCGCGTTTGCTCCATTAAGCATAGCCCACATCGCACCCGTACCAATTAAATCGGACGTGTCCCAGTTCGACAGGTTAAGGTATTCAAGCTCTTCCATATTCGCGAACATCATCATCATATCTTCGCTCGGCGTCCAGTTTGACAGATCCAAATGCGTAAAGGCGGAACCGGCAAACATCATTTGCATCGTTTCCGCGTTTGACGTATCCCAGTCAGATATGTCGCCGACCGTCGTGATGTTTGAGCGGAGGAACATCAGTGAGAAATCTGCTACATTACCTACGTTCCAATCAGACAAGTCAATGGATTCCAACACGGAGAATGCAAACATCCCATTCATATGCTCCACATTCGAAACGTCCAAGTCGTTAATGCCATATATGCTTGTAAGCGTTTTGGCACGTGCAATTTGCATATATCCAAATTCCGGAATCGCTACGATATCAATAAAGTCACGGGCTATGAGTTCATCTAGCGGAAAGTCCCCAAGTCTCGTTACAAGATCCACCATACCGGAAAACATGTGGTTCATATTTGCTATACGACTTGTATTCCAACCCCTTAAATCGACGGACTGAACGACGGTACCGGAAAACATATTGTTTTTCCAATAATTGTTGCTTACATCCCAACCGGTTAAGTCCAAAGCCCGTGGTTGGCCATATTCATCTAAAATAACCGCGCCACTAAACATATGACCCGCTTGCATAACACTTGACGTATCCCAATTCTCTATACCAAACGGAACATTGATCGTCTGCTGGAATAACCTTTCAATACTAGACCAATTTTGCGTTTCCCAAAGCGACAAATCTATTAAATTAGAGAAATGCGTACTCACAAACATATGGCTTGTGGATCCGAAGTTACTTACATCCCAATTCTCTATACCTCTAAGTTCAATATACCCTAATTCCCCAAATATCCATTCCGTGTGCTCAACGGTGCTTACATCTATATTTTCAAGCCCGGATATAAGCGTTAAGTTTGGCAAACCGCTAAACGGCCATATCAACCAATCACCACTGCCACTTTGTGTACGGTAAATCGTAACCGCTTCGTCAAAGTGAATTTCTGTAATATATTCGCCGAAATCATGCCACACGCCCGCACCGTTATTAGTTTCCCAATCCCATCCGTGAAGGCCGCGGTTATATATTGTTCCAAAACCGGAAATGCACCCTGGCCCACCAAAATCATATAATACGCCTCCGCCAACCCGCAAAATACCTGTTATCGTATCAAGCGTCCACGGCGCACCAGGCGTACCCAAACCGTCAACGCCAACATTCCCATTTATAATATTAAGCGGCACTACTAGTTCTTCGACGGTCGGCGCAAGCTGCGCGTTCCACGTCAAAAAGCCGTCCGCGCAGGTATCGGCAATAATTTCGGCAAGCATAACCCACGCAAACCCAAACCCGTACGCGTCGGCCATAAGCATATATGTATAAATATTTTCGATATAAAACCCGGAAACGTCAAGTATATAAAAACCAAACTCGCCGGTTACTGCGTACATAAGCGCGCCGTAACTGTCCCATAGCTCCACAATCGCGCCGGCAATCGGCATCCCGGTGTATTCGTCAAGGATTTGGCCATGAATGAAATTAAATCGCGCCTCTTCTGCTTCATTAACTTCATATTCGACTTCGTCTTCGAATTCTTCATCATATATATTGCCGTTGATATCTTCATCATTAACGATTTCATCATCAACATCTTCCTCGTCAATGATCTCATCATCAACTTTCTCTTCGTCAACGGTCTCATCTTCGACTATCTCTTCGTCAATAATCTCATCTTCGACTATCTCTTCGTCAATAATCTCATCTTCGACTATCTCCTCGTCAACGGTCTCATCTTCGACTATCTCCTCGTCAACGATCTCATCTTCGATTATGTAATCCGGCGCTTCAGGGGCCGGCGCTTCGGGATAGTCAAAACCGTAATCATGCACGATTGACTCCGTTGGTACGTATTCGTCTGCGGCATTCAGTTGCAGCGGCAACGCGCCAAGCATAAGCGACAGCGATAATATAAGCGCCGTCAATTTTTTCATTGTGTTCTTAGTCATATTAGGCATGCTAAGAATCCCCTTTCTTTTTATACACATTTGTGAACATAAGTAAAAGAAGTTTTCCATAATATGGCTGTTTTTGACAAAATTCGCCATAAAACAAAATAAAAAACCTCTGCATATAGGCTAACATATTCACATAAACATGTCAACTAATCTGAGAGGTTTTTTAATGTAATTTATGGTAAACTTTACGTAAAATGAAGTGCTTACTTTATCTTCCTTGTCTTCCAGCGTGATCGACTTTAGTGGATGGTACGCCATCTTCATCCTTTATAATAAGTTCCGTCACCGGCATAAAGCCATACCCCTCTTCACGAAGTGCAGCGATTATCCGCGGCAATATTTCAGCGGTGTGCTTCGCATCCGTGTGGAATAGAATAATAGATCCATTTTGCAAGTTTTTATGCTTTGTTACGCGGGTCAACATATCCTCCGCACCTTTATTCATCCAGTCCATGCTGTCTACGTTCCATTGTATCATTGTATAACCAAGTTGTTCCGCCGCTTGTATTACGGTATTATTATACTCACCGAACGGGCCTCGGTATAGCCACATGTCTATACCCAGCAAATCTTTAATTTTTATATGCGCATCTTCAATTTCCTTTAAGTTTTTTTCAAGGTTAAGCGACGCGACATGCGCATGCGTGTTTCCATGGTTGCACACATCGTGCCCCAATTCATGAATTTGCCTAACAATACCAGAGTGCTTGTTGATAAACGAGCCACACAGAAAAAATGAGGCCTTGATATTTTCATTTTTAAGGATATCTAAGATTTTTTCCGTATCCGCATCGTCCCATGCGGCGTTAAAGGTTAGTGCAAGCACCTTTTCCGGCCGGTCTACGCTATATATCGGCAGCCTCTTACTTTCGCCAGCAAACCCTTGAACCAACGGCGACACCGCAACCAACGTTAAAATAAACGCGGCAACCTTAACTCTTAATGATAACATTTACCTTAACCTCCAACAGATAGTCTTTTGTTTCACCGTATAACTCGTAAAGTTTTGGCCGGTATTTTTTGATACGGTCAGATACGCCAAAGCCGTCAATTTCATGGTGCTTTAGAAATAAATATGTGTCCTTTATGTCATCCATAATTTGCTTTGCGAATATCCGCTCCAGTATTTCCGTATTTTGCGCCGTCACGGTTATATTGCCGGTGTACTCTTCCAGATGACCGCTAACGTTTACCGTCATCGCGCACATTATGCGGTTACCCTCTTCGCTGAAGGCATACCGCGTATTCTGCGCTGACACACGCATTGCCGCCGTATCAGTACCATGCGATGCCGTAAGCAAACGACCACGACCGACTCCACGCGCAAACGCCAGGCCGCTCATTTCGTCCTCGCAGATTACTGTCTCACGGTTTTCTAAAACCAACATCGTTTTGTTGAATCCATATGATTTAGCTTTATCATCCACATTGATAACCGGCAGCAAAAAACCCTCACCTTCACGCACGGACGTCGCAAAGGCCTCCAGCTCCAGGCGAGTTGCGGCAGTGGCTTTACGATTACTGTGTTTATAGTAATTTGAGATAAAACCGCTTGCAGTTTTCCAATCCGGCGGACAATTTTTCAGCACATCAGCCGCCGACTCTTCCGCCGCAAGTATAAGCAATTTACCGCATATCTCTTTATTTTGGGCTAGCGCATTCGCCACTTCCAAAAGCCTTACCTCATCCTCAAGAATATCCTTGCTTATAATTGCAACTTTACTAAGCGCATAGCTAAGCTCCTTTGGGCTTTGCTTTTGAAGTTCATATAAGCAGTCCGCAAAGTTTTTACCGCGCGCCGTAAGTAAATGGTTTTCGCCGTCCTCATCGTCATCATCGTTCTCTCTTTTCGTTAGCGTCATTATTTCTGCGGCGATCTGCAATCCGCCGCTTTCTCCGCAAATATCCAGCGCAAATGCGCCGACAAACCCGCGTTCCTCAAGCTCCGTCTTATCACGGCACGATGTAAATAATATTATAACAGATAATATTATGAAAAGTCTAATCAACAATCTTGCCAAACATTTCACGCAATCACTCCTCATGTCTCAATTTTTTAGATTTAAACCGTGCCGCCAATATCAATAAAACAGGTAAAGCAAAAACAAAAATCGGTGTAGTATATCTATAGATTGTTTGCATAAACTCGATAGCTTGATTTTCGGTACTTATTAAAAGTGTTACAGTAAATATCGCTGCCAAAAGTATATAACAATAATTGCGCCGCTTACCAGTCGCAAACGTATCCCTCAACAGTACCGTGCCACAGCACGTAAGCACCGTAATTGTAATAAACACAGTTAAGATAAGAAATGATAGTACTAACGCGTTTTGCCGTTCCATAAACGAGCCTGGGATGTTTATTACGAATAGTAATTCCAGAAAGGGATGGCGGCTGTTTAGTACGGAAGACACACCCAAAACGGATACGCACAACATAGTTACAACAATGAGAAGCGCAGACAAAAACGCAAACGATCCAAGTATACGCCGCCTTGAAATTGCGCCCCCCACGGCAAGCATCGGCACTATAACCAGCAAGAACGGTAAACCCGTAAAAACGAATCCGCTTTCAAATCCACCTATGAGGATGTCGCTGCCTGATACCTGCGTAATTGGTAAAAGATTTGAAAAATCCGCACTGAATATCCCAAAGAAAATCAATATAATCAATGGAACGACAACAATAAACACCAATATCTCGGATGCGCGCGATTTCGTTTCCACACCGTGAAAAGACGCGAAAAACGCAAGGAAAAGCATTAATGCCGCCACCTGCCAAAGCGGCGTTTGCGGAAGCAGATACGCGGCAACAATTTCTCCGAAGATACGTAGCTTTAAGGCGGCCAATAAAGTGAAATATGCCGTCAAAACCACACAAGCTATCTTGCCGACGAAAGATGAAAACGCAAAACAGAGGATATCGTGCAGGGACACCTTACCGCGGTAAAGCATTACCGACGTAACGCATAAATAGGCGCCTGCTCCGGCTAATACAGCGGAAACCGCAACGGCAAGCCATGCATTATGCCCTACATACTCACTGGCAATTCTAGGTAATATCGTCGCATTTACGCCGAGGAAATACGTGATTATAAGCGCTTGTATCTGCCTTACGGAAATCTTATTGTTTTCGGAGAACATTATCCCTACATCCTTTTTTGTTGGTTATTTTGCGCGAAATACGGACGTTTTTTTAAAAAGCGCGTCGGCATACGAACAAGCGAGTCCTTCAAGTCCGCACATTCGCTTATGTCGCGTGACACAAACGGGAATAGATAAGGTATACCAAGGGAACACAGGCTGGACAGGTGAACTAATATGATAAGCATACCAGCCCAGAAACCAAGTAAGCCAAAAACCGCCGTTAATATTATAACCATAAACTTTACCATACGGTAACCCGTAACAAGCGCATTGCTTGGTATGGCGAAGCTTGCGATAGCCGTCAGCGCGACCACGACGACAACTATGGGGCTTACGATACCCGCCTGCACGGCGGCGTTTCCTATAATAAGGCCGCCTACGATGCCTAAGGTTCCACCGACGGCCTGCGGCATGCGGGTTCCAGCCTCACGCAGAAGTTCAAATGATGCCTCCATCAACAATATCTCCGCTACGGCGGGAAACGGCACATTTACCCTTGCTTCCGCCATTTTAAGCATTAAAGTTGACGGCAACAGCGCGGGGTGGTATACGGCCGCGGCAAGGTACAGCCCTGGTAGCGCAACGGCGATAAGTCCTGCCGCAAATCGAAGTATCCGGGTAAACGACATAACCCAAAACCGCTGAAAGTAGTCATCCGCGCTTTGATACAGTGAGTTTAAGGTAACCGGAAGCATCAAAACGAACGGAGAGTTATCCACCGTTATAACGATACGCCCTTCCAATATCGAGGCTGCCGCCTTATCGGGCCGCTCCGTCGTTTCCGCCTGTGGAAATGGGCTGTACCAGGATTTTTCTATCAACTGCTCAAGCACGCCGACATCAGTTACCGCATCGGCGTTTACGTCGTTCAAAAGCCGTTCAACTTCCGTCACGGCTTCGGTACGTGCGATATCCTCTACATACATAAACGCAACGTCCGTTTGGCTCCGCTTGCCGATGCGAAGTTGCTTTATCTTTAGCTTTGTATCACGTATACGGCGTCGTATAAGTGCCGTATTAATACGGACAACCTCACTAAATGCCTCACGGCTACCCATAACTGTAACTTCCGTACTCACATCCGGTACGCCGCGGTTGCCGAACCCACGCGACGCGATGATTATCCCTTTATCGCTTCCATCAATAAAAAGCGCAGTATCGCCAGACAGTATAAACGTAAGTATATCATCAAACGAATCATTTTCTTGGATATCAAGCGTAGATAGGGTTTTCTTAACTATATCAAATGCTCCGCCGTAAGGTACAGACGCGTTTTTAAGCCGTTCCAGAACCGGCGTGATAACGTGCCTGTCTATGGTACGGCGATCTATCATATTGTCTATATAAACCATATAAAGGCGCACGCCGGGACATGGTGAAACCTCGCCCTTTATAACGTCAGCACAATCGGCGAAAAGCTCTTCTATACGGCTAATAATTTTGGAAATATCGACAGAAATCATACTAATCCCCCGCATAATGGTAATTATATAATTTCCGAAAATTCCATAAAGATGTATGAAAAATATGTCAATTAATTTAACCATGGGATACGCGTAAAAACAGGACGCGCCTTTGACGTTGGCGTGTCCTGCTATATATCCAATGACTAGTTGGTTATGTTGAATTAGATTTGATTATTTAATATTTATGTGAACAAAATTCGTTTGAATCTTGATATGCCGTTTAAAAAATCTGCACAATGCGGATTAACAAAGCAGCAATTCCGCGTACCAAGGCCAAAGCGACTATCGGTGAAAAGTCTAAGTAACGCATAATGCTCTTAATCGGGGATTTTATTATTAATTTGCGTATTGGGTTGAGGACTGGTTCTGTAACGATATAAAGCAAGCCTATAATCTGGCCTGCCACCCCGCCGCCGTTTGGCACGGCGCGACCCATAAAAAACCACGAGAGAACAATCCGCATAAGAAGAACCACTTCAAAGGTGCGCGCCGTATATAAGATTATTTGTTGGATCAACTAAACCTCCCGTATTGCCGTTTAAATAAAAACCGTTTATTATTTTTATTAAAACTCATATTACAAAGCAGCCAACATATCCATAATATAATTTAATATGTATATCCCAAATCTAACGGCAGCGCGGTCTCTAAAACTGCTTTAATCGGCATGTCTGATTCAAGATCTGCTCCTGGTGGCGTTGCTACGTACATAGCATTTTCAAGCTCCGCAAAGCCGCCGTTGCCAAAAACAACCGCACCCGCGAGAAAGTCGATAATACGTTGGCGTACACCCACGTCATACCTTTTTTTATTGAGGTTTACGATAACCGTATAACCTTCTTTGATTTTATCTAAAATCGGCAGACACTCGTCTATGCTCGCAGGGTGAGCTAAATAACTATTTCCGTTGTTTTCCTCATAACGGCTGAAACCTGGTGACGCATCGTGGATTGATATCACCTTGCTTGTGGCAACGTGTTTACCAGTTTCGCTAACAGGGCGGCTCCACTCGCGCTCCCCGCGGTCACGCCAGCTGCTACGCTCTGTTTTATAGGTTTTTACGTCACTATCGTCTGCCTCACCCGACTCTTCTTCGTCATCGTCATAATATACTTCACCATGCGGTGACTCCGGTATATCCTTTTTTGTTAAATCGCGGTATTTATTGACCGCCGCATCTTTAACTTTCCCCAAAAAATCCTTAACCATGTTCTCGTTCTCCTTGTATGTTATTGTTATACTATTTTGATGTATAAATTAATCCTTCTACCACAATTATTCAAGTGTTCCATTTGAAGAAAAAAACTGTTTTCAAGTGGAACAGCCATATAATTTACCGATTCCCAAAAATTATGCTTCCACATCTGATATAATCAGCGTGTTCTAATATTGCAGCCTCGTAATCTATGCTCATTCCGCAGCTTAGTACGTCCATTTTTATACTGCCTATAAACTTTTCATTCAGCCTCTCGCGCATTTCGCGCATTTTAGCGAAGTATTTACGGTTTTCGCCACCATTTTCAACAAAAGGCGCTATACACATCAACCCGCGTATATTTATATTTTTATATTGCAGGATGCTTTCAATAAACCGCTCAGCATCCTGCGGCTTAATTCCGTACTTGCTGGATTCGTCCGCTATGTTCACTTCAACGCAGATATCACAGATTTTATCGAGGCTGGCCGCAGCCCTGTCTACCGCTTCAGCAAGTTTTTGGCTGTCCACCGAATGTATCATCACCGCGGACTGAACCGCCAGCTTGGCTTTATTGGTTTGCAAGTGCCCTATCATATGCCAACTTATATTTGGAAGCCCTCCGTCCAGCTCCGCTTTTTTTGCAACAAGTTCCTGTACACGGTTTTCTCCGACGTGCGATATACCCAATCTAACCATTTCTAATATTCGAGGTATATCTACGGTTTTAGTGACGCCGACGATCGTTACGTCGCTTACCTTACGCCCCGCACGCTCCGCCGCCTTCTGCACTTTCTCATTCAACATTTCTATATTTCTTCTTATGTCTTCCATATTTCTCCCGTATTAATGTATCAACTGCCCATCCGTAACCTGCTCTGCGTATCGTGCGATACGGTCATGAAGGCGAAGGGTCGCGTTTGTCCTTGGATCTATAACGATGTAACTCAATGCGTCTAGTTCATTATTCGGTAAATTTACCCGGCGGAAAACGGCCACGCCCGTGTTCGTTACATACACTCCAAAAACCCTTTCGCTGTCAGTTACACTTCTAAATTCATTATGCTCATCTATTACCGCTAAAACGTCGCCTATCGATAAATCATTATATTTTACTACGACGCTCACAAACCCGGCGGATCGCTGGAGGACAGATATCTCAACAACCTCAAAGTCACCGGTCATGTTGTTGAAGCGAAGTACCTGCTCTCTGCCTTCTCTCGTAAATACGGACTCTGCGGGTACAAGCAGCATCTCCGTCTCCACAATCGCCGACAAAGGGATCATAAAGCCGCGATCTATACCATCGCGCACACGGAACGATACGCTCCGCCTATCCATAAACTCCGCTATTCTGTTATCAATATGAAACACAGTATATGCATACCCACTTATGACATCCCTACTTAAAATATGCACTCGCACGCTTATCGGAGTAAAAATACCTGTGCCGCCTTCTATATATATCGTTCGCATCGTTCCAGCCAGCCAACCCTCAACCTGTGCTATAGGCAAATATGCCGCAATGTACCAATCGTTTGACGTAATAACCTTAAACACCGCGTCACCCGGTACAACCGCCGACGGGATTGGTATATTTAGATAATCAATGCTTATCAGCGTCTCTTCCCTTGTAAGGTTAGGGAGCCTGTCTATAGTGAATATACTTTCAAAACCATCAACCTTGTAGCTTATGATGCCAGAGCTCCGTACACGTATTTCGCTAACAGCACGCCCAAGCCTCTCCTGCCCGGAAGCTATATTTGCGGACGAGCCGAGCCTCTCATCATTTAATATGATACGGTTGCGCGTTTCAAATAATTGGTCAAGCCTATGCGCCAGTTCGTTAAGCGCATCCATATCCCCCATCCCAATGCTAACGGCAACGCTATCTATGGTACTTGCTATCCTATGATCCACCGTACGGAGTTCGTTTTCGGTTACTGGGTTTAAGTTTCCTGCCCGCCTTTCACGGAACATGGCGTCTTCACCGGCTAAAAGCTGCTCCATATATGTCGTGGCCGATGCGTCCCTTATACTTGCCGCAACACCACCCGCACGTACCCGTGCAAAATTTTGCACATGGTAGCTGACCACGCCGCTTGCATTGCTTGTATACACACTTTCCGCTCTTACTATGACTCCGGAAAAAACCGTCATCGGCTCCACCGTACCCATTATGATCGTAAATTGGTCTATCCTTTCGCGCATGGCATATATTATGGAATGGTATATGATGAAAACAAGGAGCGCAACAACGCCTATGGTAAGCACAACGCTAGCGCCATCATAATAAAAACGCTTAGGCTTTACCTCTCTGTTGTCTTGCATACTTGCCTCCTGGCTAAATATTTATCTGCCGCATAACCTCGCCAACAGGTTCTCTAATTATTAAATCCGCCGTACCATCCATAAACGTTTCACTTTTATTGATAAGTACAAGATGGCTACCCTTAAAATAATCAAGAAGCCCAGCCGCTGGGTACACCTGAAGCGACGTGCCAGCTACTATCATCATATCCGCTTTTTCTATGCAGACTATCGATTGCTCCAAAACGTCGCCGTCCAAATTTTCGCCATACAGCGTAACGTTCGGGCGCACTGTTCCGCCGCATTTGCATTTCGGGATATCATTATTGCCGCAGATAAAATCCAAACCGAACTTTTCCAAACATATAGTACAATAATTGTTGTGTATGCTACCATGTATCTCGTAAACATTTTGTGATCCAGCTGCCGTGTGCAGGCCATCAATGTTCTGTGTAACGATGGAAACCACTTTACCCAGCCGCTCCAGCTCCGCAAGTTTTTTATGCGCAGCGTTCGGCACGGCGTTTCTATGAACTAACCTTTCCCTGTAAAACCTATAAAACTCGGCAGGATGCTTTTTAAAGTATCTTATGTGTAATATATCCTCGGCACTTACCCTCGACGAGTTTTTTGAAAAAACGCCGCCGCTGCTTCTGAAATCCGGTATTCCACTTTCGGTGGAAACCCCCGCCCCGCCAAAGAAAACGATCTCGCCGCTTTCCTTTATCATACTAGTTAAACGTTCGATTTTATCCATCCTACGCGTGCCTGTTAAGTAAATCTTCTACATGCATGGCCGGATACGTGTTTCTATCTGTAACGACAAACGGTAGCGCGCGGATGCGAAGTGTTGCCTTGATAAACATATTTATCGCTACCGTCATATTCAACCCAACGGCGTCGCAAAAGTTTTCAAACTCCTGCTTTACGTCTTCGTCTAGGCGTATGGTTACATTTACGTTAGCCTTAGCCATTTCCGCACATCCTTAATAAAACTATAATAAAAAGCCACTTTGCACAGGATTGTATGTAATATTACTTGCAATCCTGTGCATGTGACTAATATAGCAGTAAAAACCCTATATGTCAATAGCTTTTTTGTAAAATTATGAAAAAATATATTACCAAAATGCCCTATTTATGGGTTTTTTTTCCTTTCAAGAAATGAAACAAACCTTCTTCCGAATGGTAATAAGCATAAATCTTCGTTAGAAAGCCCTTTTGTAGTTATCATTAAAACGAAATATGAAATAAATGCGATAATTATCGCACTTAGTGTGGAGATGGTATTTCCAAAACCAACAATATTATAT
Organism: Defluviitaleaceae bacterium; assembly: GCA_009785555.1. Classification (GTDB taxonomy): domain Bacteria; phylum Bacillota; class Clostridia; order Lachnospirales; family WRAX01; genus WQWB01. Next base: position 19,916 of record WQWB01000016.1, read on the forward strand.
AATAATTGAAACACGCCGAAACAAACGGCACCCATTATAACGGAACATAAGACCGGCTTTTTCATTAACTCTATAAAGCGTATGCGTATGCCGGACGTCCGCTTCAGCCAGTACCAATTGATAGATGCGGCGACGATATAGCAAAGTGCCGTGGATATAACCGCTCCGTGAATGTTTATCTGCGGTATTGGGATTAGGAAATAGTTTGCAGTAACCTTAACCAGCGAGCCGGTAAATGCGGCGATAACCGGGATTTTTAAATGACCCGTAGCTTGAAGCGGCCCCGTCAGGATCTGGTTAAGCGCAATAAGCACGACGTTTATGCCACCTACCGTAAGCAACGTCCCCCCGTCGGGGAAAGCAGGGAAAAGCATTGCGATTATCGGCGAGCCAAGAACTATAAGCCCAGCCGCCGCTGGCACGCAGATAAACATAGTCATACGTATAGCCGTGTTTATTTTATTTTCGATCGCCGCAGTATCTTTTAATGCCTTTGATGATGAAATACTTGGTATCGCCGCAAGCGCGAAAACCGTTGCGATGGATATTGGCAACGTTATTATATGCGCGTATTTGCCGCCAAGCTGTCCGTATAGGATATTAGCCTCGGCGGCGGTAAATCCGCCTGCCATCAGCCGCGTTGCCGCCATGGCCGCGTCTATCAGGTTTGTAAAGCTAAGTATGGCCGCGCCTGCGATAATCGGTATCGTAGTTCGTAAAATCAACCAAATATATTTAAAATATCCGTCACTTATCTCTGATTTATCCGTGTTATCCGTGGCTGGATATCTTACCAACTTAGATCTCCTATGCATTACAAAATAAATCAGCATCGTAAAAAACCCAAAGACGGCACCAACGCCCGTACCCGCCGTACCGCCTGCAGCAGCGAACATCGTTGGATCCGCCGATGCGGAGTACATACCCATCAGCGCGGACGCTAAGATCAAACTGAACGCCACATTAAATATCTGTTCCACAACCTGCGAAACGGACGTAGGCACCATTGTACCAAGCCCTTGAAAATATCCACGGAAAACAGCCATAACGGCCACTATAAACACTGTCGGCGAAAGGGCTATAAGTGCGTAATAACTGCGCGGTTCACCCATCGCGTTTGTAAGGAAGCCCGCGCCGAAGAACATTGCAGCCATACATATTAAGCCAAGAACTACGGCTACACAAAGCGACGCACGAAAAACGCGCCGCGCCTCGTTATACTTACCAAGGCTGACGCGCTCCGCCACAAGTTTTGATATCGCCGCCGGCAGCCCAGCCGACGATATGATTAAGAAGAAGTTGTAAATATAATACGCGCGTGAGTATAAACCATTGCCGTCGTCGCCTATCATGGCGGTCAACGGCAAAAGGTATACAAAACCAAGCACGCGTGAAATTAAAGCGGCCGCTGCAAGGATAAACGCCTGCTTTACAAAATTACCCTGCATTCTTCACTTCTTTCGCGCTAATTATTTTCCGTAAGATTGTTGCTGCGGTTATCACAAACGCCATGGAAATAAGGATTGCGCTTAACATAACCGTGGAGATATCCATAAAAAACTCCGTTGGCAGCATATTTATCATGAGGCTATCCGCCGGTGAAAACATCCAGTTGTCTATAAAAAACATCTCATGGAAAACAATAAAGGCGCGGTCAAAATTAATGAATATAAGGCTTCCCAAAACTGCCATCACGATAAGTGTAGCGACGGCGAACCCACGCCACATTGACATAACGGAGCTGAAAAGGCGTTGGAACTTATTTCTCTCAGTGAAGAGCAAGATAACAGCGGTTAAAACGAACATTCCTCCGGCAATATAGGTAAAATAAATCCCATTACGGAAAAGGTACCACACATCCCGCATATGACACACCTCTGCATAATTATAAAAATACCTCTCCGCGCCGCCAACGGTAACGCGGATATCAGCAAGGCTGTCGCGCCGCAAGCTTAGATAATCAATCGTGCCGCGGGCGACATAATGCAGGTCCGTCTCACTCATGTCCAGTACAGCATATGTGCCGTTTCGCTCAAACTGCCATACAAAGAACCTCATACTAAAAGACGGCGCGAGAATGCCGCCAGCCAGCAAAAGCACCGTAAATGCCAAAGCGTTTACGCATAGAAGTAAGTTTCTTAAACGTTTCAGGATACGCACTCCTTAATAAATTCCATTGTAAGTAACGGGCGTAGCTCCAACCCCTCAGCCGCCAAAATTTCCGTTGCGTTTGGGTTGCGGCGTATTACGCAAAGCACGTGCGAAACGTCCGCACCTTGCTCACGCAGGTCTTTTACGCTAAGCAAAATTTGCCCGCCAGTTGTAACGACATCCTCAATTATACATACCTTTTTACCTTTAACGTTGCTTCCTTCGGCAACTTTACATGTGCCATATGCTTTAGCTTCTTTACGAACATAAGTAGCTGGTATACCCGTCTTCATGCTTAAGGCCGCCGCAAGCGGTATAGCACCCATTTCAAGCCCAGCAAGCACTTCCGTACCTTTCGGCACTAGGTTTACCAGCTCTTCGCTTATAACATCCAAAAGAGTTGGATCGGATGTAAACATGTATTTATCAAAATATTCATTAGACCGTTGCCCCGAGCGAAGAAGAAAATCACCCGTGATATGTGATGCCTTGTAAATTTCTTGCGCCAATAATTTTTTGCTCATAATTATCTCCTTAGTTTAATTTTTTATTAATGTGCGATTCCCACAATGTCTGTAATACTTTTAAGTCCGTTTTCTTTAACATAATCCTCAATGCCGTCGATTATATCAAGAACAATACCCGGTTTTATCAAATTTGCCGTACCCACAGCCACAGCGGATGCACCCGCCATTAGAAACATAACCGCATCTTCTGCCGAAGATATACCGCCCATACCAATTATCGGTATACTAACCTTTTTATACACTTGATATACGGAGCGAAGTGCCACAGGCATTATCGCCGGACCGGAGAGACCGCCGAAAACATTGCCTAAAAGCGGCTTTTTTCGTTTTATGTCAATACTCATGCCCAACAAGGTGTTTATAAGCGTTATGCCGTCCGCTCCAGCGGCCTCCGCAGCCGTCGCAATTTCGGCAATGTCCGTTACGTTTGGGGATAACTTTACGTACAGCGGTTGGCGCGCGGCCTGCTTACACATTTTCACAAGCTCAAACGTAAGCTCCGAGTTTGTGCCGAAAGCTATGCCACCCTTTGAAACGTTTGGGCAACTGATATTAAGCTCCAGCATGTCCACTTTCTCCGTAGAAAGCCTTTCTATAACCGCAACGTAGTCCTCCATTGTGCGGCCACATACATTTACGATAATGTTTGTGCCAACGGCTAGCAGGTCAGGCAATTCGTCATTCACAAAACTGTCTATCCCGCCATTTTGAAGGCCTACTGCGTTAAGCATACCTCCGTATGTTTCACCAATGCGAGGAGGAGGGTTGCCAGACCAGGCCATTGGGGCAACGCCCTTTACCGTTATCGCGCCGAGGCGGGAAATATCGTACAACCCGCTCATTTCCTTCGCCGTTCCAAACGTGCCGGATGCCGTCGTAACCGGGTTTTTCCATTCAATACCACTTAATGATACGTTTAAGCTCATTATCTGTCACCATCCTCAAAAACCAAATCATCCGCAATAAACACAGGTCCATCCATACAACATCGCTTATAATGAAACCCCTGCTCCGCCGCCGTGTTTGCGGTCTTTACCGCGCAGCCAACGCACGCTCCAAAACCGCAACCCATTCGTTCTTCAAGCGATAAAAAAAGTTTTGAATTTTGTGCCAATTTAGACAAACCGCGAAGCATCGGTATCGGCCCGCAGGCGTACGCCGTCGCGCTTATTCCACCCTGTGATTTTATTAAATCACAAGTATTGCCATGAAAACCAATGCTGCCATCGTCCGTCGCTATTTCCACATTTGAGCAAAGTTCATTAAATTCGTCTGCCAGAAATATGTTTTTATCGCGATAGCCTAAATATGCCGTGATTATCCTATCCGGATCGGTTCTCCTAAGATCCGCCGCAAGCTCCAGAAGCGGCGGGATGCCGATGCCGCCGCCAATAAGCACGGCTGTACCATTTTGCACTTTAAACCCGTTGCCCAGAGGCCCAAATACGCGGATGCTATCATCCGCCTTTAACCCGGCAAAAATCCGTGTCCCCTTCCCTTCAATACGGTAGAGGAGCGTAATGACGCCAAGCTTTTTATCCAAACGGCAGATACTTATTGGGCGCGGAAGAATAGAGGAAGCATCACCCGTATACAGGTTTACAAACTGCCCCGGTTTACATAGCTCCGCAATCTCCGGCGAATTAATCCTCATTCGGTACACATCATGGATCAACTCCGTATTTTCGAGGATAATCGCCTTTTCTACATCAATCATTAAAGGCCTCCGATATATTCTCTCAAATCCTTAACCATGGCTACCGCCGCAGCACGTGCCGCTTGGGCGTAGTCTTCCGGCTTGTCTGTCTTTTTCCACGCACCGATAATACCGCGTGACGAGTTTACGATGCCGCCCGCGCCTTGCGCGTCAAAGCATACGGCAACGTCCGCCGCTGTGCCGCCCTGTGCGCCGTAGCCTGGGATAAGGAAGAATACACTGGGCAGCTGCCTACGTAGATTTATAGCCTCTTCTGGCTTTGTCGCGCCGACAACCGCACATACGGAACTGTAACCATAGTTGCCCATAAGATCCCCACCGATTTCGGAGACCATATTACCAACATGCTCATAAAGTTTCAACCCATTTACAAGCTCCAGTTTTTGCAAATCCGCACCACCGGGGTTTGAGGTGGCGACTAGTACAAAAATCCCTTTATTATCACGTTTGCAAACGTCAATAAAGGGCTTTAATGAATCCTTACCGAGATAGGGGTTTACGGTGGCAAAATCCGCGCCGTCCGCAGCTAGGCGGCCTTCGGCATAGGCTGTGGCTGTGGAACCGATGTCACCGCGCTTAACGTCCGCAATTACTATCAAGCCGCGGCTTTTGGCATAAGCGACCGTTTTTGTATATACCTCAAACCCTTCCGCTCCGTATTGCTCATAAAAAGCGATCTGCGGCTTAACAGCTGGCACTATGTCATACACGGCATCTATAATATTTATGTTAAACTCTAAAAATGCCGCCGGTACATTACCTCCGTTCGCGGAAATTATATGATCTGGGAGCAGATCCACCGTCGGATCCAATCCAACGCAGACAGGTGCGCGAAGTTTTTTGGATTTTTCAATAAGTTTGTCGATAATTAACATTTTACTCTCCTTTTCGTGGGTTCATTAAAAGATAGCATAAAAAATCATCGGTATAAAGATTGCTGGCAAAAAATTTGCCAACTTAATTTTTGTAATCTCAAGCATGTTGAGGCCGATGGCGAAGATTAATGTACCGCCGATTGCGGCAAGCGAAACCATCATTTCCTCGGTAATAAATGCAGCTGCAGCGCCGGCAGCCAGCGTTATAACGCCTTGGTAAAACAGCACGGATACCGCGGAAAGCAGCACCCCCGGCCCAAACGCGGCGGCAAGCACGATAGCTGATATCCCGTCTAATATGGCCTTTGCGAACAATATATCATGGTTGCCCAACACTCCGCTCTCAATCGAGCCAAGAATCGCCATTGTTCCAACGCAGTAAAGGATTGTGCCGGTTACAAAGCCTTTAGCGAGACCTTCACGTCCGCGGGATATCTTGCGTTCAATAAAAATGGCGAGAACACCAAATTTATGGTCAACATCAATAATCGCACCTAAAAACCCGCCTACGACAAGGCTCATTATAAGGAGCAATGTTGACGCGCCGCCGTTCATCGCGGC
>WQWB01000017.1 GCA_009785555.1 Defluviitaleaceae bacterium
GCGTTAATATGCACTGCCTTTAAATCAAAACCCCGTTTCTGGTAAAAACGTATTGCGTGTGTATTATCATTCATCGTAATCAACCAAACTCTATTGCAATTTTTAGACTTAGCCATACTAAGCACCGCATTAATTAAATTTGTTCCAACTCCTATTGATTCTGTGATGCTATACAATACCACGATTTCAAAGTCGTTCTCTTTAATATCATAAAGTATAGCACCAGCCAATTTATCATCACTTAGAGCAATAAAGCCGTGGAGGTTGCTAATGTTTATAGTATTACCTCTAGTTATAATTGGGTCACCCCATTTTGCAAGCACATAATTGATTACCGTTTCTTTATGTATTTCATCCAAGTTTTTTATTTCCATATGATACCCTCTATAACATCGTAATTTCAAGTGAGTTTAATTGATTAAACCTTCATTTTTTGACTGTAATATGGATTTATTTATAGATTCTTCTAATTCATTCTCAATCGAATAATAGACCGTAATCTTGAATAGTTCAACCATTGCCTGCCTTAACTCATTTGCAAGGTTTTCCTTATTTGGTTCCCCGCGTTTTTGCCTTTTATGGGGATTTTCCCCAATGGTTTATTTCCGCCGCAACCTCGCCGCATTCTTCTAACAGGCGCGTAGCCATATGATACTAGTCCGCAATTAAATGCGTACTAAGCTCGCGCGAACTAAGTACGCTTCGCTCAAGTACGTTCGCGCTCACTAAGTACAATTTTATTGCGGATACGTATGGGCTGCACACCTTCCGGAAAGCGTTTGTTTGAGGCTTCAACCATTTTATAGAATCGTTCCATGTTAATTTATATCTCCAAAATGTTTATGCATGAGATTGCGGATCAAGTGGGAGTATGTCGCGTTCGCTCCAACTCCCACTAGTCCGCAATGACCGCCGAGCAGTCGACTATCCTATTAAATTAACTCCGCTAAATCAGTGTATTTAAGCTCATGCGCTTTTGCAACGGCCTCGTACACGCAGTGGCCTTTGTACGTGTTGACGCCTTCTTTTAAGAATGTATTGGATTTTACAGCCGCAATTACACCCTTGTTTGCCATGTCAAGCAGGAACGGTAAAGTTACGTTCGTTAACCCCTTTGTGGATGTCTGTGGCACAGAGCCTGGCATGTTGGCAACAGAGTAGTGCAGCACGCCGTACGCTTCGTATACGGGGTTGGAGTGGCTGGTGATGCGGTCAATTGTCTCGATGGAGCCGCCCTGGTCGATAGCTACGTCAACGATGACGGAACCTTTGCGCATGGTTTTTACCATCTCTGTCGTGACGACTTTGGTCGCCTTAGCGCCAGCTACGTATACGCCGGAAATGAGGAGGTCAGCCGTTTTAACTTGTTCAGCTATGTTGTATGGGTTATAGTAAAGTGTTTGGATGCGTGCGCCGAAAATATCGTCCAGCTCGCGCAGGCGCGCCACGTTCATGTCTAAAATAGTTACACGTGCGCCGAGACCGAGGGCCATCTTTGCCGCGTTCGTACCTACAACGCCGCCGCCTATTATGACGACATGGCCGGGCAGTACGCCGGGTATGCCGCCAAGCATAACGCCGCCGCCGCCGTTGTATTTAAGGAGGAAGTTTGCACCAATCTGCGTGGCGAGGCGGCCCGCGACTTCGCTCATCGGTGTAAGGAGGGGGAAGCGGCCTTGCGCGTCGCGCACGGTTTCATACGCAACGCCGGTTACACCCTTTTCCATCAGCTTTACCGTCAGCGGTTTGTCGGCCGCAAGGTGCAGGTATGTGTAAAGGGTTGAGCCTTCTTTAAGGAGCGGGTACTCCTGCTCGATAGGTTCCTTAACCTTAACGACGATGTCACCCGCGGCGTATGCTTCGGCTGCGGTGGCAACCATCTTGCCGCCGACTGCCTTGTATTCCTCGTCAGAAAAGCCGCTGCCTTCGCCGCAGCCCTTCTCAAAATAGACCTCATGCCCGGCCGTTACAAGGGCAGACACGCCGCCTGGGATAAGGCCGACGCGGTTTTCGTTGTTCTTAATTTCCTTTGCTACGCTGATCTTCATTTTGCAATTTCCTCCTAGAAATTAGGTGATTTTTACATGGAAAGTTTAACATAAAACGAAAAAACAGTCAACGGGAATTTCGTCGACTGCCTTGATATCTATAGTGCTGTTATACCCCAAAAACCAAAGGTATCAATAAAAGTACCAGCCCAAACGCCAGCAAATTAAACAACCCGCCGACCTTTACATAGTCCATAAACCTATAGCCGCCGCGCAGGGCCATCGTCATCGGCGGGGTGGAGATTGGTGTTGCGTAGCCGATGTTCGTGGATACGGCTACTATCATTACTGCGGGGCGTACGTCCAGGCCGGCGCCGATGGCCGCGAACGCGCCAATCGGGATAAGTATGGACGCGGCGGCGGTTGAGGACATGAAGTTAGTCAACACGATACAGACGAACGAAAGCGCGCCGAGGAACATGAATTGGTTGATATTGTCTCCCAATAAGCCGATAAAGCCGTTTGCCACCATTTCGCCAGCTCCGCTAAGTTCCAGTGCGGTCGCGATGCCAAATGACGTACCCATAATTACGACGGTCGTCCAGTCCATGCGCTCAAATACGCGCCGCTCTGGTATGCAGCGGGTTACGACGCACGCCGTTGCGCCGAGCAGGGCGATAGTACCCATTGTTAGGGGGTGATGGTCTACCGTGATAAAACCGACTACGCAAAATAAGAGGATACTTACGGCGATAAGCATTTTGAGATAATTACGTTCGACGAGAACGGGTGCCATAACACGCTTGGGGGCTTCCTCTTCGACCTCGGGGAAGGTGAAGACCTTTTTTTGCAACTTCATGCCTATCGTGAGGTAAAATAGAATTAGTAAAACGGTGAGGGGGATTCCGAACCAGCCAATCTCGAAGAATGACATGGGCTGGTGGCCGCCTGCTTCCAAAAATCCTTGGGCGATGATCTGCGGCGGGCTGGATACGACCGTGATGCCGCCACCCACGCATACGGCGATTGCGACCATCATGAACGAATTTTTCTTGGACAATTTACCGCCGGACGAGCCGACGCACGCGGCAACGATTGGCAACATAAGCGCGGCGGCGGCTGTGTTTGACATAAAGAGCGATATCGTTACGGAGACTAGGATTATGACGACGATAAAGACTTTCTCGTTTGTGCCGACATGGCGCATTATTAGCTCACCAAGGTAGCCGGCCGCACCCGTTTCAAAGAGAGCGTTGCCTACGACTACCATGCCGATGATGAGGAATAGCATGTCCGACCCGAACCCGCGGAAGGCTGCGGCGAAAGTAATTTCCGGTACGAAAATAATAAACGCCAAAACGCCTATGATTGATGTGGTGGCAATAGGAACTTTATTCCAAATGAACATCACCAGCATCAGGGTTAGGATTATTAGAACTATTATTGCGGAATCCATAATATCGCCTTCCTTTAATTATCGTAGGGACGAACTTTGTTCGTCCGAAATCGCGCGGCCGGTAGAGTTTGGCGAACAGAGTTCGCCCCTACGGTTGGATGTAAACTCATACCCAACGCCGTCCCAGGTGTCGGTCGGTTCTGAATAGTATTCGTATTTTCCGTTTGTGTATTCATTTATCACCTTTCGCCAAAAAGGTAAGGCCGGTTTGTTTTCGCTCATAACGCGCACCTCCCACATTCCAGGGAACAGGTCAAACACAAACCGTGCGGCAATGCTGCCTACGCCGGTGCGGCGGTATTTACGCATAATAAAAAATTCGGCGATTGTGTGCGTGTTTTCGTCATTAGTGTAATAACAATGTTTGTTGACCAAAACAAAGCCGGCGTATTTGCCGTCAACTTTTACCAAGTACGGGTGGCGGTGTTCGTCTGTCCAATAGTGATCTAAATAACGGTAGCCGAAGAACCCATGTTCATCAACATCGTTGTCTTCAAATTCCGTAAAATCATATTCATATAGTTCTATTAATTGCCGTAAAACAGGTTTATGTGATTTGGCGGCAGTAATAATTTCTATATTCATTAGTCTTCTCCTATTAATGTCAAAAACTGCACTGCCCAAAATGTCATTTCGCAGTCATACGCCGTTTTCTTACGTAAATTGTCTTCATAACCAACTTCGCCGTAGGCGTTCGCGTATGTGGTAGGTTTGCCTTTTATAATGTTGCCGTGTTCGTCTGATATGCGCAATGCACCGTCGGGTGATTCTGTCAACGTTTGCTCTAAATACTCGGCAGTAACCCGCACACAATCTGCTTTGCGCCCGACGCCGCACATGGCAAGGGCGGTTAAAAGTTTGCGCGGAGCAACTCTGTTAATTGGCTTGCCCGTAAAAGGCAGTATGGACATTAAATTGTATAGCCCGCCAATATAGCCGCCGTGTGCGTTTTTCAGCTTAAAAGTAATTAGTGAATAATCATCGTCACCCGCTAAATCGTACATATAATTTACGGCTTCTGATAAAAGATTAAATGCCCGCTCATTGCGCCAATTTTTAGTATGTGCTAAAGTTTCTAGGTGATACATACAGGGGAACGCAAGTTCGCTTTCAATGTAACGGTGCTTCCCATCATCTATAATTATCTCGCCTAAGGTACGCAGGTTTATTATACTTGCAAAGGCTGACAGAGATATGTCTTGAAACAGTTGGCAATATCCGTCATCCCCATAACCAAGCAAGCACTGCAAGGTGTAAATTATAGTCATCAATCCGCCGCCTTGGTGTATACCGTTAAATCGGGTTTGCCAGCCTTTTTCATTGGATTTTGCGGGGATAATCGTAACCTCTTTATGCAAAACCTCATCGTCGCGCATGGCGGCAATAAAGTTAGCGATAAGTGGATGCTCCTTTGGAACGGCGTAGTTGCACAGCAATCGCGCCGCAGTTTCACCGTCTTGCAGAGGCGTTTCGTGATATTTAACGCCGCGCCAGTTGGAGTGGCCGTGTACGCCGTTGCCGATAAAGCCGTTTGGTTTGGCGTAGCTTTCCACCAGCTTAAAATACGGCGTTTGGTAGATTTGCGCGAGAAAGCTCGCTTTTTCATCCGGCGTGATGTTCTTTAAAATTTCTTTGCGGAGACGGTATTGTATAACTGGGCCGGCGTGTTCAATCAAAAAATCTATTGACTTTTTAGGAATCACAAAAAGAACCCCATTTCAAGGCGAACTTCTTTGCGTGATATATCGTCGTTGCGATAAGCACAGGCGTCAAAGCCGATTAAGGTAAGGCCATAGGCGAGGTAGAACGCGATAGCCGCCTCGTTGCACGACTGTACTTCTAATACAACAACGCGCCGCCCTTCGTCCTCCGCGCGCTTAATGGCGATATCCATTAACTCCGTGGCTATACCCTTGCGCTTGTATGCTTCGTCCACCCACAGTTCGGTCACGCGCAATCGGTTGTTCCATTCCTCCACAGAGGTTTCTATAACGGCGAGAAGCCTGTCGCCGTCTTCTATACCCCAGGCCATTACATCATCCAGCCAGTGCGCGAACAACTTGTCAGGATAGGTTGGTTTGTGTATGTACGGTTTGTCAAATGGATTTTTTGTGAATGTAACGTTAAAATTATCGTGTGTGCGGGTAATTTCAACGTTGTAATAATTGTTGGATTTATAATTGAAGTTTATCTCATGCCCCTGCCATTTTTCGCGGGAGATGGGCGCGATACGAGCGATTAATTCGTTATTTTTCATTATAGATTCCTCTTTTCACAAAATCCTATTTACAGCATGAGATTGCGGATCAAGTGGGAGTACGTCGCGTTCGCTCCAACTCCCACTAGTCCGCAATGACGCTCGAGGCTATGCGTAAACTGGAGCGCTGGAGCGTCGCTTATTTATCTTACTTTTTCCTAACCGCCAGCCAAATCTCGATATAGCTGTATTCCTCGTCGCCTCCGTAGAGTTCCATATCAAGGTCACCAACTTGCTCATAATTTGATGTTGGCAGCCATTCGGAGAATATGCGTTTGTACAGGGTTTCAATTGTATTGCCAAGCTCGCTCCAAGGGTGCTTTTCTGATGGAAAGATTGCCCAGGTATGTGCTGGTACATCTGCGACGGTGTAGCCGTCAATCTTGCTGCTTGCCCCGCGGAACGCGCACAACATGTACGGAAACGTGCCGGGCGCGGTTTCTTTATAATCGCAGATTGCGTTGACTTTACCCAAATTTTTGCCGACAAAGGCGGGCAGGTCGCCTGCGGCTTCTTCTAACTTATCCACTCTGCCGTCGGTGAGGCACTCCTCCCAAAGGTCGGCGGGTTTGCGTTTTAAATTGTCCTTTTCATAACCGTGAAGTCCGGCTTCCACCTCAAAAACCTCTTCAATGCCAAAAACCTGAAAACCCTCTCTTGCTTCGATGCGGTAATCCATCTCTTTTTCTCCCTTAATAGATATTTGGAAGGACATTTTTGGATAGGCTTTAAGCGTTACACCGTCAGCGCGCGCTTCTGTGGGCGTAACGCCGTGCAACGCATGGAACGCTCGCGCAAAAGACACGGGCGAGTCGTAGCCGTATTTGACGGCGACGTCGATAACCTTTATATCGCTGTTTTGAAGTTCAAGCGCCGCCAAAGTCAGCCTGCGCCTGCGGATGTACTCGGACAGCGAAACGTTGGTGGTGAACGAAAATACCCTAAAGAAATTATGCGATGAACAGCAGGCTATTTTCGCCAGTTCCGCGTGGTTTATTTCACCGTCCAAATTGCCCTCGACATACGTGAGTGCGGCGTTCATACGGGTTAGCCAATCCATTGGTATCCCTCCCCTCTATCTAAAGTATAAATGAGTTTAGCCTTAACCGCGCAACATTTTATGCCGGGTTATGTGTGTTATAATTTATAATATCGCTTTTCTATTGCAAGAAACTGGCGAACAAAGTTCGCCCCTACGGTTTGCTGCGCGACTTTTTCTTCCCTAGGCGGCATAACCTAACATGGCCGCCAAAATTCTTTGTCCAGGTGATACAGCGGATAACCCGTAATCTCCGCAATGCGTTTAGAAAGCCAGAACTTACCGCTGCCGCTTTTTCCAACCAATATGATTTTGCTGTAGCTTAAAATATCCATTTCTATTTACCCTGTACGATCATAGGTTTAATCTATAGATAAATGTCGGATGCACAATATCCGTACCGCTTTTTTTAAACGAGCTTTCGCCGTCAATGAAAAAACCGCACTTTTCCATCACCCTATTCGACGCCTTGTTTTCCTTCGCAACGGGTGCAGTTATGGATTTAATGCCCAACCCGCGGGCGAAATCTATTAACGCATGTACCATCTCGGCGGCGTAGCCGTTGCCCCAATGATCTTTTTTGACGTTGTACCCAATGGAATACTTATCAGTGCTGGAGTTTTCAAAACCTAGGCTGCAAGTGCCGATAATTTCGTCAAAGCCTGCTCGGAGAGCAACGAAATAGTAAACGGGGCAATCTGGGTCGTCATCAAGGATTTCCGCTATTTCGGCGCCGTTTTTGTAGGGCGGGTCCGGCATGTACCTGCCGCCGTCAGCGTCGCCCCAAATGGCTGCAACGGCGTCTAAATCCTCTTGCTTAGTCGCTCTAAGTAATAATCTTTGGGTGTTAATGCTTTGTATGCCGATAATAACAACTCCATTTCATAATCGTATGGTTATATATCCTCCATCCATATCCACGCCTTTGCGTCGGGTTCGGCTGTAAAGCCAAGTTTCTGCGCTATTTGCTGAGATTCCACCCTAAACGGCCATGTTGACCACGACGGCGTCAGGCCGGATTCGATCAGCTTGTCTATAAGCAGTGTTGCGGCTAGGGTTGCGTATCCTTTGTTTTGGTATCGTTCGTCGGTGGCGATATCAATCTCCGCATTACCTTTACCGACCATGACAGCGTTGCAATAACTTACCTCATTGCCGCCAACCGTGAGCCTTACCGACCATGTGTATGTGCGGCTGTACGGTATGCATTTCTTAAGCTCGACGACAGGCACTATATTTCCGGGTATTTCCTTTCTAATGACGTTCCTATAACTATCATGGTTGAAGCTGAATATTTTCCTAACATCCGTGAGGCCGCCGCGCTTCTCAAAGATATTATCTAAAAAATCGTACCACCGTTCTGAAACGGCGAAAACGACGATCTCATTTTCGTCTTGCTCGCTTAGGATGGTTTCAAACAATATTCCCTCTATTTCGGCTTCGGTGCAATTGACGGGCTCGCCCGCAATAAAGTGCTGCATAAACGGGGTGCGGAGGATTGCCCAATTCATGCTGTCCTTATTGTCGGTATAGACGCACCCGTCGAATTGGCCTTTAAGCACGCTGTATATAATGGCCTTATTGTTTATGTATGAATCAAATAAAGGTACGGCTCTTATAATATCGGTGTTTATTAAAGTATCTATAATTTACCTCCATTTATGGCCGTTTGGATATAATTTATCCAAGCTATTGTAAAACCATAATTTTTGTTCGTTATCCATTTTAGAAATTACAATATCATAATCTGATTGGTACCACTTTTGGTTGATATTTTTTATGCTATACAACAAGACAAGTTCAGGTGATAGATAGGGTGTATCATTTTGGAACAAGACTGCTTTGTTAATATCCCGGCAGATTTCTGCGTTGTTGCTGAAAATAAAATCGTTGCCTGCCGTCTTGTTGAATAAAAATTCCACGTAATTAAAAGAAGAGATACCAATATTATAGAATTTATGCAAATAGAAGTCGTCTCCTTTGTCACACGGGAAAAACTCAATAATTTCACAATTGTTTTTGACGCACATTAAATTACGCTGGCTTTTCTCTAAGTCCTTTATGTCATTTATCTGCCTTGCAATCCCTTGCCCGTGAAACTCATATATAACCCAACCGTTGTTTTTTATGTGCCTATAAATAATGTCCTTGTCACATTCAAAAACGCAGATGTCGATATCGCTGTGTATACGTAAAGAAGTATTGGTGAACATGTCCAGCGCAAAGCCGCCGCATATGGCGTAGGCAAAGCCATTGTTTCGCAATAAATCGTTTGCGTCTGATATTATTTGGCTCATGAAAATTCCTTTTTTATTTAATAATGGAAATTACAACCTTTTATACATAAATACTTGGCCGTCGTCATTTATTCCGTTTAGCCCTGGAAGCAGGGCTACAGGGATAAATCCCCGCTTTATATAGAATATCATGGATTCATCGTTATTTGTATATGTATCGGTATAAAGGCATTCACCGCCATTAGCTTTTACACGGCTACACACCTCGTCTAGTAGCAGCGTACCTATACCTTGCCGCTGATACTTTTCATATAATTCACATGAAATGATATGAGCGTCTTTGCCGGAAAACCTAACACCTTCAAGTCCTATATCATGTTTATACCAAAAGAAGCCTATCGGTTCGCCTTCGTCGGTATATGCGCAAAGAGCTGTGCTGAAATCCTCAAAGGTGACGTGGATTTTGCGTTGTACATGCTCTGTATGCTGTTTGTTTTGCGCGTTATATTTATTGCCGTACCATAATCCAACTATTAAGGTGAAGAAATCATTAACGAATTGGTTTTTGTTTTGTTCTATTATTTTCATTATATATCCTTTTATTAAGAATAATTTCAACTACCGTAGGGGCGGTCACAAACCGCCCCTACGGTGTTATCTTGTATAATCCGGCAGAAGCATCGGCGAAGGCGTCGCTTCGGTAATACCAGCGGCGGCGCGTTCACTCTCAAATTTTGTAACATGTGCAAGTGACAAATTACCGGGTTTTATATTCACAAACTTTGCTCCGGCGGTATGCCCGGCGTTTCTACCGAACACGATAACATCGAGGAGAGAATTGCCCATCAAGCGGTTGCGCCCGTGTATGCCTCCAACAACTTCGCCGGCGGCAAGTAGGTTCGGCACAGCCGTTTCGCCGTTTTCCGATATACTTACGCCGCCATTTTGGTAGTGCAGGGTTGGGTAGATAAGCACAGGCACCTTTCGCATGTCGATGCCGTAGTTAAGGAACATTTTCATCATTGCCGGGATGCTGCGTTCTATTGTGCCTTCGCCTTTGATCGTTTCGATGATAGGCGAATCAAGCCAGATGCCACTTCCTTCGCCTATATCTATGCCTTTTCTGCGTTCCTTGCATTCGCGGATAACTGCCGCCGCCGCGACATCACGCGTTTCCAGCGGATGGACGAAGGCCTCGCCATCGATATTGACGAGCATTGCGCCCAAGGCACGCACCTTCTCCGTCACCAATGCGCCGAAAAGCTGCTGCGGGTAGGCAACGCCGGTTGGATGGTATTGGAATGTGTCGGCATAGAGGAGCGGCACGCCGGCGCGGTAGGCAAGGACAAGCCCGTCCGCCGTTGCGCCGTAATGGTTGGAGGTGGGGAAGCCTTGATAGTGCAGGCGCCCTGCGCCGCCAGTAGCGAGTATAACGACCTTTGCGCGGGCGGTAAGATTGTCACCAGTTTCCATATTTTGGAGGATAGCACCGCAAGCTTTGCCATCTTCATCTAAAAGTAATTCTATGGCGGCAGTGTAGTCCATCACTTCTATACCGCGGTTTTGCACTTCGTCCCTAAGCGTCCGCATAATTTCTTTACCCGTGTAGTCCGCCGCCGCGTGCATGCGCTTGCGGGATGTGCCGCCGCCGTGGGTGGTAATCATCACGCCGTCCGCGTCCTTGTCGAACATAACGCCAAGCTCATCCAGCCATTTTATAGCCCCAGGACCGTCGGAAACTAGCTTTTTAAGTAAATCAGCCTGTGCGGCAAAGTGGCCGCCGCCGAAAGCATCTAAATAATGGGTGGCGGGGCTGTCGTTTTCCTTAACCGCCGCCTGTATGCCGCCTTCAGCCATCATGGTGTTTGCGTCGCCGATGCGTAGTTTTGTGGCGATAGTAACTTTCGCGCCGTATTCACTCGCGATTATACCAGCCGCACAACCAGCGCCACCGCCGCCAATGATTAGGATATCCGTTTCGAAATCGGTTTTCGTTAAATCTATTTTCGTGTATTTTGAGTTTAAAAGCATACTTTTGCCTTGTAAAAGCCGCGCCAGTTCCTTTGGCACTTTTTCGCCAGCGTTTGGACCGATTTTTAACAGATCAAACTCCGAATCAATATGGTCCGGGTGGAATTTTCTAAGAAGCTCCGTTTTTTCGTCCGCCGTCATGCGGACGGGGCGGTCTGGCAAGGCGGCTACACGTTCTTGCCGCGTCGCTTCGACTTTTTTTATCAGTTCAAAAATTTCGTTGGAATACATATATCTTAGCCTCCATTTACTTGAATAATGAAAATATTTGTACCATACTTGCGTATGTTGCCGCATCTGGGTTGAGGAACGCCAGCGGCGAATGGCAGGTGCTGGTAAACTCCTTGCCTAACACAACAAACCTGTTTTTGCTGTCTTTGCAGTGAGGCGGCGCACACATGGATTGAGGGCACTGTACAACATGGTCAAGGATAAATTTCTTTAATTCGCTATCAATTGAGTTGTCGTCAAAAACAACTTTCAAGTTAAGCCAAACACCCATATTATTGCCGCTCCCGTCAAGCATCATATAACCCGGGCTGTTGCCGTATACACCGCCGACGGACCAATCCCGCCCTTCACCTGTAAAGAAAATACCGTTTTTATCCAATAACGCGGCAAAATCAAGGGCAATGTCTTTCCGTTCATCTTTTAAATTTGTATTTATAGCTTCTTGTAAGTTTTTAAGCATTTTATCCTCCAAATCACAGATTAAACCTATCTTTTATCATCTGCGCAACCACATCTGGCGCGAGGTTTGTGTTGTCTATCTTTATGAAATCCTTATCGTTAAATTCGCCGTCCGCGGCTTCCCAACGGTGGACTATGTCCGTTTCTATAAGGCGCGCTCGTGACACATCTGTTTGACGCATGGACGGCTTGTGTTTTATCCTGTTTTCCGTTTCATTGCGCGTAAGCCGCACCTCTTGCGAAGTTACAAGGTTTACATAGTGTACCTCGCCGCCAACCGCTGTAAAATGCTTGGTTACGCCTTCGAAGTATTGCCAGTCGCCGGGGCTTTGAAGAGCCCAACATCCGGTAAATACCATGCCATCGTGGGTGGTATGGACGAAATCTTCAAAAATAACATCTCGCAAGCGCAGGATAACGTCAACCCTAAATTCGCCGAAAACTTCCAAAACAGGCTCTATTGTCATATGGTTGTGAAAAAGGCGCAGGCCGGTTATCTTAACCAGCTCCTGCGCTACTGTCATCTTGCCTACGGCTATTCCGCCGAAGATTAATACGAGTTTCATAAAATTATACCCCAATATAACTTAACAATTTCATCATGTAAAAAGTCAATTCAACCTTAGCCCATTGTTTTGCGTCTGTTTCTGATAAGGATATTCTAACGCCTAAAACCTAGTTGATATTTGCCTCGGGTATGTATTCTTCAATGTTTTTATTTGAATAATCGTTGTTATTGTTAAACAGCTTTTTGCATTCCCATCCCTCTGCGCAATATCTTCGCGGCATTGGGCTGTGTATGCCGTACGTAAACTTAACAATATCATATCCGGGAGCGATAACATATTCCATAATACTGTCAATTTTTACTTGTATGTAAAAGCGGAACAAGGATGTAAACAGCTGCCATCGCAACTATGTCATATATGAGCGGCATGGCATTTCAGATTTCCGGTTTTATCATTTTACAGTTATGGAAAGATTTAGGTACATTTTATAATTTGCTATATCATCGTATATACTATAATCCATATTTCTTGTGAAACTATGTATTTCATTGATTCTTTCGATGGTAAAATTAAATGGAGATTTTATAGGAAACTTTGAGCGGAGCAGAAATGGATATGCAATGAGTTTATCGTACGAATCAATTGAAATAATATCTAAAACCTTCGTTAAGTTGTAGATTTCGCGGTTGAAGGCATACGTACCGTAATATAAGCCAAAATCATTAAGCAGCGGTAAAGTATTTTCAAGGTAAATATCCGGGCTTCCGTGTGCTTTGGCGTAGTCAAGGTTTTAGCATATCCAGGCGTTTTCTGTTAGCCAATCTATTATGTCGGTTTTATGTTAATCTCTATCTTTATAATAATAAAAATGGTCGCAGAAGCTATGTCCCTGCATTAGAGTTTTGGTAATTTTAAGCCCGATATTTGGGTTAAACCCTTCTGCGACGGCGTAATCGTTTCTGCACCACATATGGAAAGCTTGCTCCGTAATACCCAATCGTTTGGCAATATCATGCGCCGGGCATTTCGTACAGGTGAAGTGGAAGCCTTCGTCCGTTTGCTCCATCGTATATTCGTAGCCTTTTGTTGATAATGGCTCCCATTGGCGTTTGATTAACGCCTCTATAGTGTTGTTGCCGCCGTCCTCGGCGATCTTGCGCCAGCGCGCGCTGGTGTTTTTAGCCTGCGCCGCTGCGTATGCATGGTACGCTTCATCGCCAAAATACTCTTGCATGATTTTTAGCTGCCACGCTAGTTTGGTTTCGAAATGATCGATAACCTGCTGTATGTGGTCTTTGACTTGTTTTTCTTGTTCTGGGGTGAAATTAACTGACATAACCGTTCCTTCCAAATGTTATGACGTAATTTTATCAAGATATTCTTTTATATTACTATCAAGCTCAAACTCGGGCAAGCGATTATTTGTGAAAATATCAATAAGCCAGCGGTTATATCCATCCGGCGTTTCCGCTTCACGAGAAAGCAATTCAAAAAGCAGTACCGATGTTGGCAATACACCGCCGCACCACGTACGGGCGTGTTTTAGTAAATCATCCTTGCTTTCGCCGTTATGCTTCATGCGTAAATAATATTCCGCCGCCGCGACAAACTCTTCTTCATTGCCGGAAAATTTAATTAGTTTAGCATGTTGTTCGGTTAAAAACTGGTTACTCTTTATATATTTCAGATAACATGATATCGCATTATCGCTTGCGAAACCGTGCATCAATTCGTGGAAAAGCAACCACACACCGCTGCCATCAACACATGGTTCTAAAAAACTGTTGTTCGGCAATGAAAACGCAACATGGCCGCTCAATGCTGCTATATAAATATTTATATCGCTTTGAAAAGGTGCTTGCTTAAGTTTCTGTATATCTTCAAAAGCGTTTTTCATAGTTACTTTACCGTACATTGCTTCTCTGGACTGTATTACATTTTGGATAAGAGGCAATAGATCTGCTCGCCATAATTGTTCAAAATTTACTGTTTTCAAAATCTTCAGTTGATTTACGAATATATCAAACAGACCATATGTAAGAGCGTCATCTAACATCGGATAAATAAATGACGCAAGAAACTCATTCGTTACTTTCTGACGGACAAGATCACAAAAATACCGCTGGTCATGCTCCCTAAAGAAATCTGCCAAATTATCCAACGACATAACATCAAACGCGCTGCCTTCAGCAAATGTTGCTACTACATAACAAAAAGTTGACATCCCTAAATAACTGTCGCATAACTTTCCGCCGCACAAAGCATCCATTTTCTTGAAAAAATTACCTGTATGTGGGATATCATAGCTGGTTGGATCGGTTCGTCTATCTAAATAACAAATGGCATCAAAAACCATGCTTGGCTTGATGTTTAGTTTTGGTAAACTTGACATTTTTCTTACACCTCAATCCCTTAGTTATTACGCTTGATAAATTGTTTCACCTGTATGCAACAACACTTCAAAAAATGCTTTACTGTCATCTTGCAAGTACAATAAAATCGGTTCTATTCGCGTATTAACATTCCAAACAATAAAATTCTATTTGGGGGTATTTCCTTTATAACTTCGGCAGTATATTGTTGTGCGATCATTAGAGTTGTTTTTACTCCTCAATCTCCCGCGTATTATACTTTTCTTTAATCTCCGCTAGTGATCCGCTCATAACCGCGTCAAACTCGGCCTCAAAATCACCGGATTCGATAGCCATGACGCGCTCGGCAAGCCCTGGTGTGGCTTTGGCGATATATTTGCCGTACAGGCGGCGGCACAGAACGCCGACCTGCGGGTGAGAGATACCGGCAGGGCAACGGGCGGAGCAGATACCACACATAACGCACGGGAACGATTTCTTAGCCGCCTCGGCATATTCCGCGCGCTGAGCGTGGGCGATGTATTGCATCGTGGGTAGCTCCTGCGGACAGGCCTTTGTGCAGGCGTTGCATCCGATGCATGAGTATATCTCAGGATAAAGCCGCATCATTATTTGTTCGTTTGGCCTTACGTCGTTGATGTCATAGATCTGTTTTATGAAGGGGAAGAATGGGATGGTTGCTATGTACATGCCATCCGCCACTTGGGTATGGCATGCAAGCGCAACACGAAGTTCTCTTTTATCCTTAATGCGGTAAACGACGGCGCAGGCACCGCAAAATCCGTGCCTGCAGCCGCAACCGCGTACAAGTTTATATCCGGCGTACTCCATCGCACCCATAATGGTTGCGTCCGCCGGCACTTCATATTTTTTGCCTAAGATATAGATGCTGGTTAATGTGCTTGTCATTCCGGCCTCTCCATTACGAATAGTTTAACCTGGGACGGTAGATTGCCGCCCAAAGGGGTAGTTACGATATAGAGGAAATAGAACTGCGAATCTAGGAAGGCGGAACCTTGTAAGAAATACTCACCTTCAGTATTTATGATGAAACGCCCCGGCCACTGCCTCCCGGCGATATTTTGAAATTGGCCGCGCATTATGTCATCTGCGCGGTTAAAATAGTCTTCAATAAACATATCCGTGAGGATGTAGAATATCTCAAACGGTGCGATGGTCTGGCCTTCGATATCTAGGCTGTAGTCCACGGATATGACGGGGCGGAAGCTTGCGAGGAATGCGTTTTCGCTGGTTACGTCCAGGTTAGCGATATCAAAGCCCAACTTGCTTCCTATGCGCGGGCGCAGTACCAGTATATCGCCTTCGCTAAGTTCCTCCCCGAACAAAAGAGCAATACGAAAAGTTGTACTTTGGAGTTCTAGATCGGTGCCATCCAAGATATTTAATGCGCGGAAGTAGACAGGGGTTTCGTAATTGGAATCAGTGGAGATAATGCCTAATTCAAAGGCATCCTCCACGGCAAAACCGTTTGGGAACGGCGTGTCGAAATTAACAACAGCCGTCGTGGGTGATTCTATACGCAGATGCGTAACTCCCGGCATGAAGTAGATAGGCTCGGATACAATGCGGTGTATGCCGCCTTGTTCGTCCTCAATGATAACGTGGGCGACGTTGCCTTGGTTCTCAAAGGTGATTGGTAGCCAAAGGAATGATGTAAAGTCAAATATGTGGACATTACCTGGGAAAACGCGGAAGGAATCTGCGGCGAGGACGCCGTTGTTTGATAGGACTTGCCTTATCTCATCGTCTAGGGGGAAAAACCCGCCATCAGTAATCGCCACGTATGCGGTGCCGCGTACGGTGGACTCTACCTCCACAGTGAGGCGGCTGCCGTAAGGGCGATGGCCGAAAATCCGGTTTTGTCCGTACAGCTCCGTCGGTACGAAGTTAAAACGTACGCCGGGCGCGTCGAGGCGCACATACCCATCAGTAATCAGCGACCCAACGTTTCCGCGCAGCGTAAGGCTTTGTCCGCCTTCTTCACTGCGGTCAAAATCGGGGTGGATTGTGATCTGCCGGATAACGTGGAATTCGTTTTGGTTGGCCAGGATTACGCCGCCCTGCCGCACGTCGACGGAGTTTACTGCAGTGGCGCCGCTTGTTTCGAAGATAATCCGCGTACTTGGCGCATCTAAGATAACATTATGGATGCGGCTGTTTACAGCGGAGACGCGCCCGTTTGTAAGCAGATGAATATCACCCATCGAAAGGTATATATCGTCAAAAACAAGCCCGTTCGTATCTTCAGAGGCAAAGATAGTGCTGTGGCTGGCAAACTCCGTTTGAAAAATAGTTACGCCTGGGGAGGCGACAAGCGTCCTGCCCCTTGCGCCGTTTATCGTATAAACACCCGGTGCGTTGATGTATACGGCCACCATTCCGTCCAGCATGGCGACAGCCTCGGCGCGTGTAAGGAATGCCGACGGGCGGAACATGACACTGCCCATAACTTCTTCGCCGCTTATATACCCAGCCTCGCGCATTGCGCGTATAAGCGGGCGGAGGTGGAGGTTTATCTCGTAATTGTCACCAAAACCCGTGTTGCCGGTTCTGGGCGTTAATTGGAAAGCGCGTGCAAGCATAGCCGCTCCAAGCTCGCGTGTCAGGGGATGGAGCGGGTTCATCCTGTTGTTGCTAGGTGTGAGAACACCGGCGGCGTAGACTTTAAGCATAACGTCAAAGTACCACGAGTTAGGGTGTAAGTCACTGTGACGCACCGTGTCAAACCCTGCAGTGTTCGTATAATTCATTAGGTTGGCTATAATCGCGGCAAATTCGGCAATGCGGATTTCTTCATCAGGGCGGAAGAAGCCGTCGGCCGTGTTTATAACGCCGTATCCGGCCCAGCGTTCAATAGCCGCCTGCGCCCAGTGGCCGCCTATGTCGTAAAAGGTTGTGCCGTTTTCTTCGGCACGGGCAAGGCTTGTGCTACCCATAAAAAACACGATAAGGATAAGTAAACACAAGATACGGTGTGCTGTTTTTTTCATAAATATGCACCTCCATGGTTTCATTAAAATAATTATACCTCTTTTGCATAATCTTGTCAATTAGTTTACCCGCAATGGCATATTTTATGAGGCATATAAAAACGGATACCTTGCAAGAAAGTATCCGTTTTTGTCTAAATGAATGGCTGCTGGTACAGGAAGTCGTCGTATCCTGTGTCGTGGCCGCAGTTGCGGCGTGAGAAGTACACGCAGTCCGTGCAGTCGCGCCGTTCGGCGTGTGTGTGGTTGGCGGACGTGCCTGCCCCCTCTAGGGTTGATTGCGTAAACCCGATACAGTCGTGCTGCATTGGCATACTAAACATGGCAAAACTCCTTTTCGTTTAGTTTGCCCATAATATTATAAAAAATTCATGTAATGGTTTAGTTGGGGTTGTGATGAAACACCAACGGTTCGCGCGGGTACATGATTCTGTTGTTCGGTGTGTAATCTGGCAAAGTAGGGTTTGCGCGTAGTTATTCTGCGAACATTTTTCTATACCTGAGGCAAGCCGGAAAATGCCGGTAATTTTGCGATTGGATATGCGCATAAAAAATGTTGGGAGCGATTTGTCCACTCCCAACATTATGTAATCCTTACTTTTCTTTAATCGCGTCCACCGGGCAGGAGCTTACGCATACGCCGCAGTCGATACATACATCCCCGTCGATAACGTAGATGGGAGACCCCTCAGCGATGCAGCTTACGGGGCATTCCGGCACGCAGGCGCCGCAAGAGATACAGTCATCATTAATAAAATAAGCCATGGTTGTTTCCTCCTAAAATTAAAAATCTATATAGCCGCAATGGCCTCTATTTCTACAACTGCACCTTTGGGCAGTTTGCATACTTGGAACGCCGAACGCGCCGGCGGTGTCGTGCCGTCAAAGAAAGCGGCGTACGCCTCGTTGGCGGCGGCGAAATCGTTCATATCTGTTAAGAACATCGTCATCTTCACGAAGGAGTTTTTATTTGCGCCGGCCGCTTCTGCGATGGCCAGGGCGTTATCCAAACACGCCTTCACCCCTGCCTTAACGTCCGTTACCATATCGCCGGTTGCCATATCTATTGGCAGTTGACCGGATATGTACACCATACCGCCTGCGACAATACCCTGGGAGTATGGCCCGATAGCGGCGGGTGCGCCTGCGGTTGCAACAGCTTTTTTGCTCATTTATAATCCTCCTGTGCTACACATGTTTTAAGCTTGGAAACTGCCCGTAATGTCGCCGTTTATGACGTAGTAAACGTTACCTTCATCCGTATTATAGTAGAAGTTTACTGACTTTAAGTCTTTGATCAGTTTTCCGTCAGCTTTCCAAGATTCCTTGATATTGTCTAAAAATGCTGCTGTGTCCACTTGTCTGCCGCTAACTTCAATAATGCACGAAACTTGCATACACATCACCCCTTTGTTTTGTACTCAATTAGTATTATACCTGTTTATGCAATAATGTCAACTATTTTTTATTGCCAATCGCGCCAATTCGTCGCAGCGGTTGTTTTCGGCGTTTTCGGCATGGCCCTTAACCCATACGAAGCGTACGTCGTGCGTGTTAAGAAGCATAAGAAGCCGCTCCCATAGGTCGGGGTTTAAAGCCTCTTCTTTTCTATTGCGCATCCAGCTGTTTGCGCGCCACTTTTTTGCCCAGCCAAGCCCAATCGCGTCAACTAAATATTTGGAATCGCTGTAAAGTGTGATCCTGCACGGCTCTTTAAGTGTTTCCAGAGCCATGATGGCTGCGGTGATCTCCATGCGGTTGTTGGTTGTATGTACCTCCCCGCCGCTTATTTCCTTACGCACGCCCTTATATATTAAAACCGCACCCCAGCCGCCGGGGCCTGGGTTGCCGCTGCATGCGCCGTCGGTGTAGATTTGTATTTCCTTCATCCTATAAATCTCCTTAGAAAAAACTGCGTTCATATGGTATGTTTATTGTAACATAATTTTGGGTATTGGACAATAGGCGATATATAGCTGTTCGATTTGAAAATGCGTTTTTACTTTAAAACAGAACCTCTTGGTGATCATGAGTTATAAGAATATTTAATAGTTGAATAAGTGTACTTGCCCACAAAAAACCTATTTACTTTTGCGGAGTAATAGTATATAATCTCAAGTATCAAAGTTGAGGGTGTGTAGATATTGAAAATAGATAAAATCAGCGAATTTCAGATTAAGGTTACGTTGGATAAGGACGACTTGCAAGATTTCGACGTAAATTACGGAGATTTGATACCGCCTGGGAATTATAAGAGTAGAAAACTTTTTCAAAAAATCATGATGGAAGCCATGAATACACATGGCTTTAACATGGATACCAGCACGCGCCTTCTTATGGAAACGGTGCCGATACAGGATGGTCGGATCGTTATCGTCGTATCTAAAGCGGCGGAGCACACGGCGGCAGCCGGCAACTCTGGGCATGTGGTGCCGCCAACACAGCACCAAAGTTCCACACCAGCGCCAAAGCCGGAGCGGCGGCACGTAAACAAACCGGCCGGCACAAACGCAGCAAGTGAACAGCATGTGGACGGGTCTATTTTTATCCATTCTTTTAAGTCCCTGGACGAGGTTGGCGCGGTGTCTGCGCGGCTTAAAGGCAGCTTCCGCGGCGAATCGTCGGTATATAAAAATAAGAATAAATATTATTTAGTCCTTCAAAACCATAAAGAAGACGGACAACAGAACATAGAATTCGAATCCGTTTTATTAGAATACGGGCAAAAGCAACCGCAGAATATCGTGTATAAACTCCACTTGGCGGAGTATGGCGAAGTTATCCTTTCCGACGGAGCTGTCGAAAAGCTCGCGGAAGTATACTAACCGCGGATGGCACGGATTTTCGCGGATGTTTTAGTCGCCGAGGTTGGCAGCACGACGACGGTTGTCAATGCGTTTGACCTAAATAACGCAACCATTATTGCTCAGGGTCGTTCACCGACGACTGTTTTAGGCGGCGACGTTCGTATAGGCTTACATAACGCCATTTCCGATTTGGAAGCAAATTTGGGTGGCAAGGTTATTTATAAGGAAATGGTTGCGGCATCCTCGGCGGCCGGTGGGCTTAAGATGTGTGTACACGGGCTTGTCTACGATATGACGGTACGTGCTGCGCGTGAGGCGGCCCTCGGTGCTGGTGCGGTACTTAAACTTGTTACGGCGGGTAAACTCCAACGTACGGACATAGCGAAAATTAAGGAAACTAACCCAAATATAATACTTATTGCGGGCGGGCTTGACTATGGCGAGAGGGAGACCGCTATTTATAATTTTGAGAAATTGGCACAGGTTATTAGCGATGTGCCTTTTATTTATGCTGGCAACACCCAAAACCATGATGAAATAAGGCTTATTGCGGAAGAGTTTGGCGTAAAAGTTACGATTGCTGAAAATGTGTATCCGTCGGTAGACACGTTAAACACAGAGCCGACGCGCCGCATTATACAGAACGTTTTTGAGGAACATATAATCCATGCGCCGGGTATGGCTGGTATACGTGGGATGGTGACGGGCAAGATCATGCCAACACCCGGCGCGGTTATGGCGGCGGCGAAACTGTTGTATGAGGAATTGGGTGACCTAATCGTCTTCGATGTCGGCGGCGCGACGACGGATCTTCACTCCGTTACGCCAGGCAGTACGGAATACGCTGATATGCAAACCAGGCCGGAACCCTTAGCTAAGCGTACGGTGGAGGGTGATTTGGGCGTATACGTAAATATTCCGCATATTATCGAAAAAATTGGCATGGAGGAATTGTTGAAAGAATTTCCGAACATTGATGAAATATTGGATAATTTGCAAGCTTTACCACGGACTGACGATGAGCGAAGTTTCGTGACTTACCTAACACGCACGGCAACAGGAGTTGCCCTTGACCGCCATGTTGGCCGCATGGTTGATTTTTACGGCGTGAGTGGGAAGAAAACCATGGTGACAGGTAAGGACTTAACTGCCGTAAAGTATATCATCGGCACGGGTGGCGCATTGACGGGACTTAGTGGAGGCGCGCGAATTTTAGGCAGCCTGCCGGAAACAAAAACGTCTATGCGCCTCACGCCCCGGCACGGTGCGGAGGTGCTTATTGACAATAATTATATTATGGCATCGGCAGGGGTGTTGTCGGCGGTTTATCCCGAAGCGGCGCTAACGTTGATGCTGGCATCGCTAAACAAGAAAATGGAGGATTAAAGAAATGAGAATTAGGGTTAAAGCATTTATGGTTATAGCCGCCACGCTGATGGCGTTAATCATTACGGCGTGTGCCACAAGAATCATATACACGCCGGATTATGATTACTATATCCCGGATCGCGACTATTCTATAAATTACAATTACATTACCGATGATGATGGCAATGATGGTAATGGATCGGAAACAGATTATTTTATCTCACTGCTAAAACCTACCCACACACCACATGGATACATAGGTCGTTTTTTCGTACAGTATATCAGCAATAACCTTCCGGGCCGTGTGGCATTTACATATCGTGAATACGAGGCGGCTTTATGGATTGAGCAGGTACTACTCGCCATGGGGTTTAATGGATCCCAAATTACGCTTCAATCCTTTTTTTATTCTGATGTTGAGGCATTTCTCAATTACTTTTCTCCGGGGCGGCAGGGGGTGCTGAATGCCGCCAACCTACTTGGGCGGTACGCCGGCAATCAGCGTTATTATAGCCAGAACGTGATCCTAACGATCCCTGGGCAAAGCGAAAGCACCATAATTGTTGGCGCACATTACGACAGCTTCCGCTACGCCGGCGCTAGCGATAACGCCTCCGGCACGGCACTTTTACTGGAAGCCGCGCAGAGAATACAGGAGCAGGAGCACTACCACACGCTGATATTTGTGTTTTTCGGCTCGCATGAATTGGGATTACTTGGCACTTTATACTTCTACGAATCCCTCTCGGAGGAAGAACGCGGAAATATTGAGCTGATGATTGTCGCGGACGTATTGATCGAGGGGCCGGATTTAACATTTGTAACGGGTTATATCTCGTCTACACCCGGCGTTATGGGCTTAGGCTCAAACACGACGTCGATTCGTATGGTGAATCACGTAAGGTCATTTGAGCAAGAACATGATTTCATTTTAACCCAGACGACGATGGGGACAAGTGATGAACGGGTGTTTCTCGCTAGGGGGCATACCATATTTGCCATGTGGGGGTTGGAACGTAGATCACCCGTATCGTTTGGCACAAACTTTCTGCATTCACACAGGGATAGTTATGAATACATAAGTAACAGGTTTCCTGGTATGGTCGAGCAAAACATGCGCGCGTTTTCGCTGCTCTTGGAATCAATGCTGCTCAGAAATTGGACGGTGAGGTAAGTGAA
Organism: Defluviitaleaceae bacterium; assembly: GCA_009785555.1. Lineage (GTDB taxonomy): Bacteria > Bacillota > Clostridia > Lachnospirales > WRAX01 > WQWB01. Next base: position 22,945 of record WQWB01000017.1, read on the forward strand.
GAAAATCCTGTTTGCCGCCTTTGACCCGTTCGGCGGCGAGGCCGTCAATCCCGCGCTAGAGGCGGTGAAACTGCTTTCTGGCGATATCGGCAGCATAGAGATCGTAAAATTAGAACTTCCAACGGTGTTCGGCAGGTCTTTTGGTGTTTTGGGGGAAGCGATAGAGGAATATAACCCCAACGCCGTGCTGTGCGTAGGCCAGGCAGGCGGCCGATCGCGTATTTCCATAGAAAAGGTGGCGATAAACCTCGCCGATGCGCGAATAGCCGATAACGACGGCAACCAGCCCGAGGACGAGGTTATCATCCCCGGTGCACCGGCAGCCTATTTTACCAACCTACCAGTAAGGCAAATAATTAGCTCGGTAAAAGCGGACGGAATACCGGCGGGTATATCCTATTCCGCAGGTACCTTCGTTTGCAACGACATTATGTATAGGCTTATGCACCTGATAAGCACCGAACGGACGCAGATGCTTGGCGGCTTTATCCACATACCGTACGACACCGCGCAGGCCGTAAACCGCCCGGAGGGTACGCCAACCATGCCGACGGAAACGGTGTGCCGCGCCCTAATGCAAATTGCCAAAGCTCTATAACAAACAAAAAGCCGGCGACTGACAGCATCGCCGGCTTCCTTTATCAGTTTTTCGCATATTTCTCTCTCGTCGCAAGCCCTCCGCGGATGTGGCGTTCGGATTTGTTGACCTCAAGCACTTTCTTTGCGGCTTTTGCTAATTTTGGGTTTATCTTTGTGAGTCTCTCGGTAACGTCTTTATGTACCGTACTCTTCGAAATTCCGAACTTCTTAGCCGTCTCGCGTACAGTAGCATTGGAACTGATGATGAAATTGGCCACCTCGATGGCGCGCTCTTCGATGTAGGCTTTCAAAGGAAGCCCTCCTTTTGGTGCAACGCTTATTTCAGTATATGAAGGGGTTGGCGGTTGTATGAGGGAATTGTTGGGGCTGGTATATTTAACGTTGATTTGTTCGGCTTTTTATGATATAATATAGCTATGAAAGGGGTATGCCTATGAACGCAATGCAGATGTCAATATTAAACGATATAAAATTAAATATGGAAACCCCTTGCATTGAAACAGCAACTAAACGATTTATGACGATAGAACTTTTTGCCGGTGCTGGCGGTTTAGCTCTTGGGCTTGAAAAAGCAGGGTTTGAAACTATCGGGCTAATAGAGTTTGATAAAAATGCCGCCAACACATTGAAAAAAAACCGCCCTCAATGGAATGTAATCAACGATGATATAGCAAATATTTCCGTTTTGGATTTAGAAGCTTTTTTTAATATCAAAAAAGGTGAACTTGATTTGCTGTCAGGCGGCGCACCGTGCCAGGCGTTTTCTTATGCAGGTAAGCGACTGGGTTTAGATGACGCAAGGGGTACTTTATTTTACCACTATGCTTTGTTTTTGCAAAAATTACAACCTAAAACATTTCTGTTTGAAAATGTGCGTGGGCTTATTTCGCATGACTGTGGGCGTACATATCAAACTATTTCTGGTATTTTTAAGGCTGAGGGATATACGGTTAAAACCAACATAATGAATGCATGGGACTATGGCGTTGCCCAAAAAAGGGAACGCCTTATTATGGTCGGTATTCGTAATGATCTTGTGGGTAGTATACAAATTGACTCACCAACACCGCATGAATACAAGCCGGTTTTGAGAGATATTTTGAATGATGTGCCGGAAAGTGCCGGTACACAGTATTCAGAACATAAACGTAAGATTTTTGAACTTGTCCCACCGGGGGGGTACTGGCGTGATATACCGGTTGACATCGCAAAGGCTTATATGAAAA
>WQWB01000018.1 GCA_009785555.1 Defluviitaleaceae bacterium
TACAATGGCACAGCTTTTGTGTTGCCGGCCCAACTAAAAATCTCCATACGTGGAAATCCGCGTTTTATCGTTTCATCAAGGCACAGAAGCACAATCTCCTTGCCTATGCCTTTGCCCTGGTGCTTTTCCGGCACATTAAGCAAGTCAATACACGTAGCGTCCACATCGTACCAATATTCGGTTAAATCACCCATACCCAGAACTTCGCCGTCTTTAACCGCTAAAAAGGTTTTAAGGTACGACCCTTGCTCATACCTGTTGGAAACAACACGTTCTGTCTTTTTATTGGAATCCCCGCCCCAATCATCGCGCGAGATATTCCACATATCGGCAAGAGCTTGGGCATACTTCTTATCATATTCAACGATGTTTATGCCGCCGTCAAGCTTTTTGTATATTTTTTCCATATAATTTTACTTCTCTCTTTCTTTTAGATTTATCTTTATATACAGCAATTACAAATTTTACCAATTTTAATTGCCGTTTAAACCTTGTTGGCTGACGAAGCAGACGAAAAAGCCATTCCAACTTTAGTTTGATAAAAATCCGAGGCGCACGGCGTACACGGCCGCTAAACCCGTCAAAGCTGCCTCCGACTCCGATACACAATTTGCACGGCAGGTTTACTTTGTGCCTAGCGATAAACCGCTCCTGCCGCGGGCTACCTGTACCTACAAGTAATATGTCCGGTGCTAACCTATGTATCTCCGCAAGCATTTCCTGCTGTTCTGCTTCTTTTATGAAACCGTCGCGCACACCTATAATCCTCAGGCCAGGATATGCTGCGCGCATTTTATCCGCCGCCTCTAATGCCACAGCTTTAGCTCCGCCGTAGAAATATACGGTTTTACCGGTATCTTTGATTTTGCCAAAAAGCCCCAAAACCGTGTCGTAGCCGGGAACCCGCTCGCGTATGCGATGTTCCGTAAATTTTGATGCCCACACAATGCCCACGCCGTCAGGCAAAACCAAATCTGCCGAATTAAGCATATCCATAAACTCCGCGTCCTTACACGCAGCCATTACAATTTCCGGGTTAGGCGTGTATACCGATCGATTTTCATTGCCCTCCAACCACTCAATCAAAACGGACTGCGCCTCTTCAAACGAAAAAGCATTAAAGTTTACACCTAATATATTAAATTTCCTGTTCATTGCAAACACTCCTCAAAATTAAACTGCTTGCCAAATTCATCGTCCTATCAGCCTTTTTAGCAAGATTATCAGATATTTCCAATAAACTTTCTGATATAGCGGTTTTCTCATCTAACACATTTTCCATATGCTTAATTAGCTCACCGAGGTTAAAGTCCGCAACATCCACACAGGCTGATTGGCCGAACATCTCCATAACACCTATTACCTTAGGGTCATAACTAAGACCAACCACCGGCGTACCAACCTTCGCCGCATAGATTATGGCATGCAGACGCATCGCGACGGCAACGGATGCACCAGCCGTCAACGCGAACATTTCGTTGATATTTAAGCACCGCTCCGGTAATACACCCCCGCTTTGCGACGAAGCAATGATGCGACGGGATATCTCCATGTCTTCATTATGCATCATCGATAGGAAAACAGCCGTCAATCCGTGTTTTTCGCGCATATAATCAATAAAACCGCCTAAAATATTAACAAACCCGGAAGCCAAATATTTCCAGCTTCTTACGGAAACGATAAAATACCCACCGTTTAAGCCGAACTCTCGCAGCAAAGGTGCAAGCGGCGCGGCTTCACAATTTAAGCCAAACACGGGATCTGCCGTAACTATTGGGTTTATGCCTATCTCCATCGTTTTTATCTCGTTTAGCGACAATTCATCGCGTAATGTTATTAAGTCCACATTTTTAAGTGTTTTTGCCGCAAGGCCGCGGTTGCGTTCGTTTTTGAAAGGGCCTATACCGCTTGCGTAGATACAGGTTGCCGAACCCGAATTTTGCGCCGTTTTTATAATGAGCAGATAATACCACAAGGACTTTGTGCTGGTTATATCCGTAATAAGCGTGCCGCCACCGGATATCAAGAGGTTGGTTTTCGTCAACAACCTAAAAATTGCCGGAAAGTTAAAGGCAAAGACCGTTTTAACTCCAAACTTTTTCGCCGTATCGAGCGGCTTGCGGCGACACAATACGGCTATGCGCGCGCCAGGCACTTTTTTACGCAAGGCATCCACGATCGTCGTCAATATCATCTCGTCGCCGCTATTGCCCGTGCCGTAGTAACCTGATAACACCGCATCGTAGCTCTTCATCGGACGAGCCACCATTTCATACAGCCGCAGATTATCCTCCGCCATGCGGTTGATGGAGCGGTTTTCCAATATAAACTCGCGGTTATCTCGGCCCAATGCTTCAATGGTTTTTTCATCACTACCTAAAACATGCAAGACGGTTGATTTTATAAGATCCGCCGTCGTCGCTGGAAAGTCACCGCGGCAGCAAAAATTAGATTCTATCGCCAAACCGTAGTTATCTTTTGTTAGGACACCCAAAAACCCTTCGTTCCCAGCCAAAATTACAGGGCAGGCGGCGGCCATATACTCCTGCGCGGCGCGGCCGGACCCAATACAAAGCGTAGCAAAATCTTTGCTCAAAAACTTATTAACATCCGTCCTCGGTCCGGTCAAAACCACCATCTGCCTACCAGCTTGCTTATTTGCGTGTTCCGCGGCGGCCTTCAGCTCGCTGAACGAATCTCCATCCCCAAGGATAACGACGTCTATCTCCCCAGGGTAAGCCACCTCTAAGCACGGCACGGCCTTAACAAGCTCTAGGGCGGCAAGGAAAACTCCAGGGCGTATCTTTCCCTGGTTTATCGGGTCGATATGGTTATCCATACGGCCAACAACGACGATGCGTTTCCTTTGTGCGTCCATACCAAACTCGTTAAGTAACCCCTGACCGTTAATATCAGGTGAAAACTTTTCTGTATCTATCGCGTTTATAGTTACCAGAATACGCTCTGCGTCAAATTTATAACGGTTTATAAGATAATCCTTTATATCCTCGCTAACCACACAGGCCGCAGAACCCCAATTCGTCAACATCCTGTAATGGAAACGCGTATCGTACAGCCAATGAGCCGTAGTAACAAAACGCGTTGCCGTGCGCTTGCCGAGGATGCCGCATATAAACGCCGGTATGCGCGCATGAGCATGTATTATGTTAATATTATTTTCCTTGATTATACGTTTCAGCGCAACATACGACTTTATAATACTTCCCGGATCTTTTTTGTTAAGCGGCACATCAAAGTGCTTTATGCTTGAACCCTCAACCTCCTGCACGTAATGGCCGCCAGCAGACGCGACAAAAACGTTGATACCGCGCTTTTTAAGGGCTTTGCACAGCTCAACGATATACGTCTCCGCACCGCCGATGTTAAGCGACATGGTAACAACCAATATGTTATTTACCTCACATTTTTCATTGGCTCTAGCTTTTTTTCTTTTTCCAAGAAACATATCGCGCTTCCTCTATCGTTAATAATACCGAACCGGCCAAATACACAACAAGACCCGCAACACCCGACACGGCAGCCCCAAGAACAACTATACCAAGCCCGGCGCGTGTTTGTTCTTCCATTGCGAAACTTACGACAATCAGTTGGTTTATGTAAAACACAGCAAAACCCATAAAAACCGTTAAAACCACAATCTTTGCAGTATTAATATAAAACGCCTTACCGGCTTTGAAAATTCTCTTTCTTATTAGGGAAGCCAACAAGACAAGTGCTGCCAAGGTTAATGAAACCGAAAACGAAAGTGCTGTGCCGCTAACGCCCATATACATAACAAGCATTATACTTAACCCTACATTTATGCAAACGGCAATTAACCCGGCAACTAGCGGCGTACGCCCGTCCCGCTTGGTATAGCACGCGCGTGAAAGGATTTGGAAGATACCGAAAGCCGGCATCCCAAGCGCAAAGTAACGCAAAGCACCACCAGTTATATAGGTTGACGCCTCTGTAAACTCACCCCGCTCATACACTATACGTATAATATCCGGAGCAAAAACAAAAATCAAAGCCGCCAACGGAAACGTAAAGAAAATTATCAAACGAGTTGTAGCGGTTACTGATGCGCTTAGCTCATCATCCTTATTATCCGCCGCAAGTTTAGAAAACTTCGTAAACATAACGTTCGTAATTGCAAGTACGAATATACCAGTTAAGACGATAAATATGGTGTAGGAATACCGAAACGCCGCCACGCCAGTAACGCTGCCTGCAACGGCCGTATTTATAAGCGTATTTATTGGAAATATCCATGCCCCTATCATAATCGGAATCATCAATTTCCAAATATCACGCAAACCTTGGCGGACATCCGCGTCGCGCCAAAATAGCACCGGCCTGTAACGAAAACCCTTTTTGCGAAGCGCGGGCAACTGAACCAGAACCTGCGTGCCCCAGCCAAGCACGTACGCAACCGCAAGGCCAACTACGCCAAATATCGGCACAAAAAATGCTAAGTAAACGATAATAAGCAGATTAGATACCAAGGACATGGCCGCCGGAGCGTTAAACTCCTCCAGAGCTTGAAGGATACCGGTTACAACGAAAGCCAAGCCCGTAAGCACAACGGTAGGCATCATAATGCGGAGCAAGGGGGTTGCCAACGCCGTTACCTCATCCGCAAAATATCCGACGGGTTGAAACGACGCAAAAATCCGTATTATTACGGGTGCTGCAAATGTAAGCGCGATCGTTAAGATACAGGTTACAAACAGTACGATAGTTGTAAAGGACCTTGCTAACCTAAATGCCGTATCCTTACCTTTTTGGGTATATACAGAACTGAACACGGGGATAAACGCCGCCGTAAGCGACGCGGTAACAAGAGTGTCCAGAAGCACTGACGGAAATTGGGCTGCATAACCAAACGCTTCCGCGTAAACGGTACCAGTGCCGTATCTAAATCCAAACATGATTTCGCGGAAAAGCCCAGCCATTTTACCTATAAGAAGGATAATAATAACGGAGACAACCGCTTTAGTTTGGCGGTTTGTTTGACTTTTCTCCACTAATGTTTCCCCCTGCCGAAAGTAAGCTCAAACGGCTTTGCCTTAACCGTAAACAAGATAGCGAATACGAACATAGCAATTACGCACACTACAATAACGATAGCCAGAGACACATAGGCCGGCGTTGCAGCAAAATCCTCGCCGAAAACGAGGATCGGTATACGTTGGGTTAGATTAATTATTATATGAACCACCGTACATATAACGATATTTTTAGAAAACATGTAGGCCGACGCATATATAGCCGCAAGCGCAAACACCGCAAGCGAGCCGCCAGGGTTTAGAAGGATAACTATTACGGCAGAAAATACAATAACGCCAAGCCTGCCCATGGACGATTTGCTCCACACGCTTAATATGACACTTATAAATAATGCGCGGAACAAAACTTCTTCAAAAATTGCTGAGGATATTGATATTAACGCAAGGTTTATTATTTGCCCCTGCGTATATTCGTTAAGTATGGCATCAGGCGCGTTTAGCGCGACTATAAAGGCATAAACGGTATATCCCGCCATAATAAGAGCCGGTGAAAGAACCAGCAAACATTTACCCGTACATCGAAGAGTAAATAGTTTGGCGTAGTTTGGCGGCTTCTGCACCATGCCAATAACGATTACAATAAACGCAGCAAGCACAATCTGCACGGACGCCGTAACCATCATGCCCGCTGATTGCGTTGCTACACGCGGTGCGGAAAGGAAAAGCACGGTGAAATACACCGCCACCGCGCCGCCAAAGGTATAGAGTGCAAGTGATACCGGGTCTTTTTGCGCTAGTGCAAAAATTTTATTTGTCATTCGAATATCCTTTCAAAACCAAAATGTATTTGCCCGTCCAGCATACGAAAGCGCAACGCGTAAAAATTTTGGTTAATTTCGCCGTTTACGACCATTTCACCCAGTGTAATGTAACGTATGCCGTCCATGACACGCAAATTCGGCTCCGTCCGGTAGGGGCATGTTGATACCACGAAAATATTATAACCGTAACTAGCATATCTGCTGAGAATGCCATGAAACAGTTCAAACTCACTTTGGTTTGTAAATTCCATAGGCGGCGCATCCGTTTTAATAACTATATTACGGGTAAAACTACCATCCAAATAGTTTTGGATATAAGCCCATTGGGTTATATCCGCGAATTGAAAGCCCGTGCGTTCGCCATCTCTGGCCGCTAGTTGCACAATGAAGAGATCCCAAAAACTAAAAACATTAAAATCCCCAAAGCCGTTAAGCTGAGTGTCATGCACGTCCGCAAGCCAAATCATGTCATTATGCTCCCGCGCATTAAGCCGCGCCATATAGAAAGCCGCGTTTGCGTTGTAAATCAGATTACTGCGCGCACTGTTCGCGTACGCGTTATGGATTGCCCCATTCGGCAATGTAGACGGCATAAATACGGCATCTACCCCTTGACCGCGTTCCCGCGGGTGTAGCCATTTATGTAAAGGATCTCCAAACAGATCACCTTGCGGCACATAAGGAGCTACAAACCTATCACTCTCATCGTACAGGCCTCTAAGGTTCCTAAACCATATCTGCCCGTAAAAATCCCTATCCGTACTTGTGGATACTACATAAATACTCTCAAGCCGTACCGGGTACGCAACCCCTTCCGGTAACCACGCCTCTGTATCCCGCCAACCTTCCCAATCTATCACCCTTGCGAAGGTAACGAGGTGTACGACCCCTTCCGCATCCCTAACCTGCCCGCGGAGCCATTTTCCACTCATATCGCCGTAAACAGAAAGCCTAAAGCCAATCGCGTTATAGGAGAAAAGGCTTTCAAAATTGGCGTACGCGGCTTGTGTATGGTTTGCTTGTGGAAAGCCGTACATTAGCGTCGCAACGGGTGCCATTATACCCGCAAAATCCGTGTATAACGCCGCCGCCCACACGTTGCCCGGCGTTGTGGACACGGATATCCCCACATTGCCTGCCAAATCGTTTATATGCCTAACACCGATCGTAACGCTTAGTGGAATGTATGCGGCGACAGGGTTGCCATGTGCCGGTGATATCCTAAGCCAACCCATACCCAGTTCCCCGGCGGTAAACACGCCGTTTGCCACCGAGCCGAGATATGGTGGGTGCACGGATATGGAAAGAGCGTCAGGGTCAATGCTGAATAGACTTCCGTTTTCGCCGACACCTATAAAGGAAAGACCCGTTCTGCTCCCCTGATACGTTCTAATATTTCCGTAGTTAGGCCTAATTTCGTATATATTTGTTGAAAATAAAACCTGCTCTGTACTGATACCCCCAAATGATGCGGTGATTGTATGCGAACCATGGCCTCGTATGATGAAACTGTTCCCTCTTATCTCCGCGTTTCCGGAAATGCTGATCGCCACTTGATTTTGCGGTATCTCTATGCGCCGCAAATAACTGTCCAACCCGTAAATAGTAAAACCGTTCCACACATTCCTGGCGACGGTTTCCTGCACGTCTATAACAAGGGTATGCAGATTACCCGCCTCGGCGGTTATGTACACTCCAAGAGCGTTAATTATACGTCGTTCAAACCCACCGGCCGGGTTATTGGCAAGGGTTAACCCATTATCGCCGGGATGCGTGATGTGTAGGGTAGACGAACCGCCGCCGTCCAGATGCATGGCGTTAAACGCGCCGGCCTCCCGCATCAGCTGCGCCATATGAGTATGCGACACGCCGATGGAATCGCCGCGCCCATCCACAACCATAAGGATAATCTCACCACCGTCCGCCGACATGCCGACAGCGGAACGCGGATGGACGCCGTGTATTATATACTGCCCAGCCGTAACTACCTCTCCGCTGATAAGCAGCCGCCCGGCGCCAGAAATCGCGGTTTGGAGGTTGAAGATATCGACATTTGCGCTAAGCCTGTAAAACGCAGGCTGACCAACCGCAAAGTAACGCATATATTGCGTCGCGTGTTGGAGTGATAGGAGTACGATAAACCCGTCCCGCGGTACGTCAACCGTCTCACCTGGTCGCGAGATATACGTGATGACGCCGCCACGCACAACAATTTTTACGGCGTTTTCTATACGCGCGTCAATGGCAGATGTATCCGCCATAAAGTCAAACGTGATAACCGACGGCCAATCCAAATTGGAAACTTTGTTATACGAGCCGATGGGCAATCGCGAAACGCCGTTACTGTAAACCGCAACGTGCGCGTTTACGAAATCCATGAAAAAGTTGCCGTCTGCGGCAAGCATAAATGATGAGAACCTCTGCGGGCCGGCATTGCCATTATGGCTAACGGATACAACGCCACGCGTGTCAACTTGCAGGCCAAGGGTTGCGGAGTGAGTACCCGCCAAGCCAAAAAAATCACCGTTTATGCCGGCAACTGCGCCGGTAGCTGAAAGAAGCGTTGACGCAGTCTCCTTCAACCCAGGTTCTTCCGACGCAGCCGCAGCAATAGTGATGTTGGGCTCACGCGCGGGCACCCTTAGAATAAAAACGTCCAAAAGCCCAAGCTCTGTCATCCTACGCCAATGTTCGTAAACAACTCCTCGCGATATGTACTCCGCCGTACGTTCTTCATGCAGTGTCTGCATCGCGTTAAGCGTAATTGTTGGTGCCGCAAGCAATGCGGCGATAAATATTGTGAAAATGATAATTTTTTTCATAATCCGTGTCATCCGTGTGATCTGTGGCTTAAATTTAGAAAAGTTCCGCACTGATGTATTTCAGCCCGCAATCATTAATAACCACAGCAATCTTCTTTCCTTTTTCCGCCCCACGTAACAGCTTTACCGCCGCTGCAACATTTGCGCCGGATGAGAATCCGGCAAACACGCCCTCGTATCGTGCTAGGTCACGCGTGGTTTTAATCGCTATATCGTCGTCTATGGTTATACAGCCGTCTATCAGCGCCTCATCAACGTTATCCTGCTGCCTGCCGTAACCGCCACCTTGTATGCGATGGCTCACACAAGTCACATTTTGCCCGGCGTAGTACGCGCACCCATCCGGCTCCACAGCGTAACAATTAATACTTGGATCCAATGCCTTAAGCCTGCGTGAAACACCGGTAAATGTGCCGCCCGTGCCGATAAAATCAGCAAAAACCTGTATCTCGCCTTTGGTTTGTTCCCAAATTTCCTGCCCCATAATTTCCTGCGCCTTAGCGTTATCCTTATTGTGAAATTGGTCTAAGAAGAATCCACCCGTCTCGTGCGCGATACGTACTGTAGCCTCCTGCACAAGGTTCAGGTCTGCTCCGCTCACATAACCTTTGCGGCCGTCCTCAGCCTGATCCACAAGCACAACCTCGCCGCCAAGGCTTTCTATCATCTTCACACGCTCCTGCGAGTTGCCGCGCGACATTACGCAGACAAAACGATAACCCAGCGCTGCGCATACTATGGCTACGCCGATACCCGTGTTGCCGCTTGTCGCCTCGATAACGGGCTTACCCGGCAGCAGCTCACCTTTTCTAATAGCCTCTTCTATCATACCTTTTGCGATACGGTCTTTTTTGGAGAAACCCGGACTCATATGCTCCAATTTCGCGTATATTTCGCCATCAAAGCCATAATGGGCTTTAAGCCTGTCCATTCTAAGCAGGTACGTGTCGTTGATTGTCTGCGTGATGCTCGTGATGTAATTTTCCATGTATTTATCCATACATATCGCCCCTTTTATATTGCTTAATCAAAAACTACCCCATCCGCTTCTGAATAATCCATCTTTACCACATCACCCCGTTTATACTTACCTTGAAGGATATAGTCCGACAGAGGATCCTCAACCTTGGTTTGCACCATACGCCGAAGAGGACGGGCACCGTATGCCGGGTCGTACCCTATTTCTGCGATATAGTCTAAGAGCGTTTCCGTAGCCGCAATATTAATTTCCATTTGGTTCTTAACCCTGCCGATAGTCTCATCCATAATCAGCTTTGCGATTTTACGCACTTCCTCACGCGTGAGCTGGCTGAACACAAGTATATCGTCTATCCTGTTGATAAATTCTGGTCGGAAAATGCGCTTAACCTCGTCCATTACGCTCTTTTTCATCAACTCATAATTGTTCTTTGTATCAGACGATGACGCAAAACCAACACGCCTGCTTTCGGCGATATCGCGTGCGCCAGCATTACTCGTCATTATGATTACGGTATTCTTAAAATTTATCTTACGACCCTGCGCGTCGGTAACCTGCCCGTCGTCAAGAATTTGGAGCAGGACATTAAACACGTCGTGGTGCGCCTTCTCAATCTCATCGAAAAGTATGACAGAATACGGCCTACGCCTGACTTTGTCCGTAAGCTGCCCACCCTCGTCATACCCAATATAACCCGGCGGGGAACCGATAATTTTAGATACGCTATGCTTTTCCATATACTCGCTCATATCAACGCGTATCATAGCATCTTCCGTGCCGAACAGAACATCTGCAAGCGCTCGGCAAAGCTCAGTCTTACCCACACCGGTTGGCCCAAGGAATAGAAATGACCCAGTTGGGCGGCGCGGCGATTTAAGCCCTACACGCCCGCGGCGTATTGCCTTTGCCACGGCACTAACGGCTTCGTTCTGCCCGATTATGCGTTTATGGAGGATTTCCTCCATTTCTAAAAGTCGCGCAGACTCCTCCTGCACGAGGCGGCGCAATGGTACGCCCGTCCAAGCGGACACGATGTCTGCAACCTCTTCCTCACCGATTACGCGCGCCGTCTCTTTATTAAAAGCCGTCCAGCTATTGCGTGCATCTTCAAGCTCAATGCGCAATTCATCCTGCCTTTTCTTCATCTCGCCGGCCTTTTCAAAGGCTTCGGTTTTAATCGCTTCTTCCTTCTCCAGGTCAAGCCGTGCTATTTCGTTCGTTTTCTCCTTAATTTCAGGCGGAGCGACATAACCTTTCAATCGCTCTTTAGAAGCCGCTTCATCAATCAAATCTATCGCTTTGTCAGGTAAAAACCTATCGTTTATATATCTTTCGCTCATCGTAACGGCAGCATAGATGGCTTCATCGGTAATTTCCACGTTATGGTGCGCCTCATATTTATCCCGCAGGCCTTTTATCATGGCTATTGCGGCCTCTTCGTTAGGCTCGTCCACATTAACTGGCTGGAAGCGGCGCTCAAGCGCGGCGTCCTTTTCAATATGCTTTCTATATTCCGCCATAGTCGTCGCGCCGATAATCTGGATTTCCCCACGCGAAAGGGCTGGCTTTAAGATATTGGACGCATCCAAAGACCCCTCAGCAGACCCAGCTCCGATAATTGTATGAAGTTCATCAATAAAGAGGACTATATTGCCCGCTTGCTTAACCTCAGACATAACGCGCTTTATCCGCTCCTCAAACTCACCCCTATATTTACTTCCGGCAACAAGAGCAGATAAATCCAGAGAGACGACACGCTTGTCCAATAACGGTTCTGGTATATCTCCCTCGACAATTTTTTGCGCAAGACCCTCAACGATCGCGGTTTTGCCAACACCCGGATCACCGGCTAAGCATGGGTTATTCTTCGTACGGCGGCTAAGTATCTGGATAATACGCTGAATCTCTGTTTCCCGCCCTATGATTGGGTCAAACCGCCCTTCTTCCGCCAACTGCGTGAAATCACGGCTGAAGGAATCAAGTGTAGGCGTATTGGACTTTCCTTGCCGTTTGTTTGGGTTTGGCGGCGGCGGCGCATTTTGCTGGTTTGGCTGCATAAACCCCTGCGGAACGCCAAAGATTCCTCCCTGCCCTATAAACATGCCATTAGCCGGTTGTTGCGGGGTTTGCTCCCCAGGCGTACCAAGCATGGATAAAATATCATCATAGGTTTTTTGCGGATTGACGCCCAATTTCATCAAAATCTGCCCCGCAACGGAATCATGCTCGCGAAGCAGGGCTATGAGCAGATGCTCCGTTCCCACATACCCCGCGCCGAGGCGTTTGGCCTCCAAACCGCTAACTTCAAGCACACGCTTCGTACGCGGCGTAAACGAGCCGCCGCCTGCATCACCGTCAGGTTCCGACTCACCGTTTATTTGAATTATTAATTTTTCAACGTCATTCTCGTTCACATTCTGCGCGGCAAGTGCGGCCGCGGCGACGGATCCCTCCGTACGGAGAAGGCCGAGCAGCAAATGCTCTGTACCTAAATAATTGTTTCCAAGGCGTTCCGCCGCCTCCCGCGTACGGGCGAGTGCCTCCTGCGCTAATTTTGTAAGCCTGTTTGACATGTTTTAAATATTTCCTCCTGATTAAGCAGCTTTGTCTATATAATTAAACAACCGTAATTTCTCGAATACATATCTTACCACACAATCGCCATCTGCTTCCTAACATACTCCGCTCTGAAAGCATGCCGCTCATCCTTATTCATAACCCTCCCGGCTATTTCACAAAGGCTGCCAGGCTGGATCTCCGTCATCAGCGCATAAATGGTTTTCTGCGGACGGGGTATATCAAGCAATCCATCTGTTAGGCCAAGGCGTAAGTCGGACAACAACTTCATCCCTTCCTCCAGGCCTAATCTGCGGCAATTGGTCAAAACGCCGTAGGAACGGTAAAGCTTATCTTGCACCGCAAGGCGGTACGTGCTAAAATGCTTGTCCCTCACAGACTTTTCCTGCTTTATTACCCAGTCCGCCATACCCTTTAGGGTATGCAGAAGTTCCTGCTCTGTTTTCCCTATCGAGCATTGGTTGGATATCTGATAGATAGACCCCAAGCTGTCACTGCCTTCGCCGTGTATACCGCGCACGGCGACGTTCACTTTTGATAGGGTCGGAAGGATTTTTGAAATAAAACCCAATCGCTCTAGCACCGGTAAGTGCAGCATCAGCGATACCCGTAAGCCTGTACCAACATTCGTCGGGCAGGCCGTAAGGTAACCGAACTGTTCATCGAATGCGTATTTATTATCGCCATGCTTTTCAATTATATCGTCTAATTTATTCGCCGCCTCAAAAGCGGCTTCAAGATTATCTCCGGGGAAGATGGACTGAATGCGTACATGGTCCTCCTCGTTAAGCATAATACTCTTATCTTCGAACCCGCTAAGAATAATCCCCTTAGCGCCGTTCTTTTTAAGCAAGTGGTGGCTGATAACATGCCGCTCCATAAGGGGCAATAACTTGCCTTCGTTTTCGTTTGTCATATCAGTATAGGTAAATTTATCGCTACCTCTTACTTTTTTTGCGGAAGTGACGGCACGCGCGGTTTGTTCCATCATATCAGTCGCATCTGCATTTTTTATTTTATTAGGGAAATGGTATTTTTCAAAATTACGCGCCAAGCGTACACGCGCGGAAATAATTATACCCTCATCCACTTTCTCCGATTCATACCACTTACATATTTTATCATTCTTCATCGCAAACCGCTCCGATTTTTAACTCATTTTCGCATTCGCGCACACAATCCCTCAAAACGGCTGCCGTTTCATAATCCTCATTCTTAACGGCGAGGGCAAGGTTACGGCGCAATTCTTCAATATCGCGTCGCAGCCGCATCTCACGCGGGGCATTTGTAGGCGTTTTGCCCACGTGCGCCTTGGCGGCGTGGATATTTTGGATCAAATGCTCAATCTGCGGGCGGAAAGCCGTATAGCAGGCTACGCAGCCAAACTTGCCCTCTTCTCGCAGTTCGTCCATATCAATGCCACAGGCGTCACACCGCGGGTCGCTGTCATCCATCAAGCCGCTGGACAAGATAAAGTTCACGCCGCTCATATTTTCAATATTGCTGATAATATTACCCAGCACATCCTTCAACATATTTTCAAAACCCTCACCAAAGGAGACCTCCGAATGCTCAATGGCGGCGCAGTGCATACACAGGTTCGCCGTTGATTTCGCGCCGTTCGTAAATTTCTCCATATATACCGTTGCCGGAAATTTATTGCATTTTTCGCACATATATGTTAAATCCTAATCCTTATATTTGTTTGCCGCATGAAATACAAAACTTACTGTCCACAGGGTTTAATTTCGTGCATGTATCGCATATCTTACCGTTTAATGCAGGAGGCGAATCGGCGGGTTGCGGCTTTGCATCTATATACACGGGCTGAAAGGTATCCGCACGCAAAAGCTGCAGATCCGTACCACACTTGGGGCAATATTCGTTTGAAAACGACGACGCCTTGCCGCATTTGGCACATTTCTTATTGCCGCGCGCCTTATCTATTTCTTTCCGTAAAGTTTCAATCTTCCTATCCATTTCGATAATTTCAGAATACTTTTCATCAAAAAACTTGCCAAGTTTACCACCGTAAGTATATATTTCATGCACTTTCTTGCCAATTTCAATATATGTTGCCTTAAGCTTCGCTTCCTCCGCCGACAAGTCAATCGAAAACTTAGCGGACTTCACAAAACCTTTTGTTGCCTTAACGGCATTTTTCGTAGCCGTAGATATCGTATCTTTAAATTCATCCATCGTCGCCATAAATAACCCTCCACTTATATAGTATACACGAACTAACGCCAGTTTACAAGTCTTTCTTCATGTATTTAATATTTTCATGATAACATAACACGATGCTTGCAAAAAACCTTCTGAAATGTTATTATACTATGGAGAGGAACTGCTTTGAAATGGTTGCGTATCTTACTATTCTACAAACACTCCACTATAATATCACATTACATTAAAGATTACGGGTATTTCCGGTAAAAGTTTCAAAAATATTAGAGGACACAAAATGAATTTATTTGATTTTCAGCGGGAAGAGGCACTCAAAAAGCAAGCACCGCTTGCCGCGCGTATGAGACCACAGACTTTGGAAGAGTTTCTTGGGCAGGAAGACGTTGTTGGCAAAGGTACGCTTCTTTACCGCGCCATCCGTGCAGACAGGATAAGCAGTGTTATCTTCTACGGTCCGCCCGGAACAGGCAAAACGACATTGGCGCAGATTATCGCCAATACTACGAAAGCCGAGTTTGCCCAACTCAACGCCGTTACGTCGGGTATCAAAGATATCAAGGAAACCGTAGAAAACGCAAAATCCGCGCTGGCTCTAACAAACCGGCGCACAATTCTATTCGTGGATGAGATCCACCGCTTCAACAAAACCCAACAGGACGCACTCTTGCCACATGTGGAAAACGGTACGGTCATCCTGATCGGCGCAACAACGGAAAACCCGTATTTCGAGGTAAACAAGGCTCTT
Organism: Defluviitaleaceae bacterium; assembly: GCA_009785555.1. Taxonomy (GTDB): domain Bacteria; phylum Bacillota; class Clostridia; order Lachnospirales; family WRAX01; genus WQWB01. Next base: position 15,144 of record WQWB01000018.1, read on the forward strand.
GTGTCGCGGTCGATAATTTTTCGTTTAAACCACCTTAGTGCTGAAAACATAAAAAAACTCTTGCTCCGTGCCGTTTCCAACAAAGAAAACGGTATGGGGGAGTATAATATTTTAATTACCGACGATGCACTGGATTTCCTTGCGGATATCGCAAACGGTGACGCGCGCGCAGGCCTTAATGGGTTAGAACTGGCAATTTTGACGACCACGCCGGACGATAACGGCGTAATTACGGTAGACCTTGAAATAGCCCAGCAATGCGTACAAAAGCGAGCATTAAACTACGAAAAAAACGGCGACAACCATTATGACACGGTTTCCGCATTCATAAAAAGCATGAGGGGGAGCGATCCTGACGCCGCACTGTACTATATGGCGCGCATGATACACGCCGGCGAGCCCCCGGCCTTCATCGCCCGCCGGATCGTAATCCTGGCATCCGAAGATATAGGCAACGCCGACCCGCACGCACTGATGCTTGCAACAGCGGCGGCGCAAGCCGTGGATATCATCGGCTTCCCCGAAGCTGAACTTATACTTACCCAGGCCGTAACCTATATGGCGTGCGCGCCCAAATCCGGCGCGGCAGGCGGCGCATTGCAGTCCGTAAAGGCAGATGTTAGGGACGTGCAGATAACATCAGGCGTCCCCCTGCATCTGCGCGACGCGCATTACAAGGACGCCGGCAAACTAGGCCATGGCCTAGACTATAAATACGCGCACGACTACCAAGGCAACTACGTAAAGCAACAATACCTGCCAAACGAACTCGTCGGGCGCATTTACTACCGGCCGACGGAAAACGGCGTGGAGAAAAAGATCAAAGAAAATTTAGATAAGATGAGAGGTATGTAAATGACGACAGTGCTTAAAGTAGGCGGCATGTCCTGCTCGCATTGCACAAACGCGATAACGACGGCGTTATCCGCAATTGCAGGCGTTTCCGCCGTACACGTTTCGTTGGAAAAAAAGGAAGTTCATGTAAACCACACGGACGAAACGGTTATTGATAATTTATATAAGAGTATTGACGAGCTTGGATTTGATATATTATATTGACGAAAGACTCTAATTATATTATAATATACCCATCTTTGGATAATAAGGGGTCTTTTTATGAATAAGTTTCGCGCCAAGTGGATAAAGCCTGTTTTGCCTTGGCTTGTGTTGGCCATATTAATAATGCTGGTTTACATGCTCCTCCAATCCGTCGGCATAATCGGCGAAGCCATCGGTGGCTTTTGGGCCGTACTTCGCCCAATTTTCTTCGGCTTCATTTTGGCGTACCTGCTTGATATGCCGCGCAGTGGTTTAGAGAAATTATTCGGCAAAATCAAATATAAAGGCAATCATGTGCGTTTTATCGACAGGCGCAAAAGGGGCATAAGCATCTTAATCACATACCTGCTTTTCGTATTCGCATTCGGCGGCGTGCTTGTTTTATTCGTTCCGTATTTGGGCAGCACAATCGCGGGGTTCGTTAGTTACGTACTGTCTCTGCTTGGCAACACAGAATTTATAGATTCCACGATTAACAACATTAATGACTTTGTGGCCAATTTAGGATTTTTTGATGACCCTGAAAACCCGCTTATCACCCAATATCTTATAGACGATTTTATCGATAACGTAACGCTTAACATGCTGAGCATAGAAAATATATTTGACGGCACTCGCAACGTGGCGGCTGTAGCCGGCGGTGCGGCTGCCGGCTTCGCCATGACGATATTCAACTGGATACTAACCTTCGTATCATCAATTTTCGTAATGATTGAAAAGGATAAAATACGTTCCTTCGTTGGACGCACATTGCGCGCGCTTACTTCTTCGGCCTTTTTCAGCACATTTACGAACTATGCTAACAGGCTCAACACCAACTTCAAACGGTATTTGGTCGTTCAAACCATCGACGGCGCTATTTTAGGAACCATCGTAACGCTCCAATTATGGCTTATAATCAGAACGCCGTATTTCCTGGTACTCGGCATTATCTTAGCTTTATTCAACTATATCCCCTATGTCGGCTCAATCGTTGCGACGGCAATTGCGGTAATGGTTGTCATGTTGACGGAGAGCGTCGGTCTCGGTATGCTTACGCTTGGCATCCTTTTCGTCACTCAGCAGATCGACGCCAACATCATCCAACCAAAACTGATGGGCAGCTCATTCAAAATCAGCCCTCTCCTCATCATCATATCCGTACTTGTCGGCGGCCATATTGCTGGCATCCCGGGTATGCTTATCGCAATCCCCGTACTTGCCATCCTAAAAGACGTTATAGAGAATCTAATAGCCTTCTACGAAAGAAAGAAAGGCCTTGCCATTAACATAACCGAAGAAATAACCGCAAGCCCGCCGCAATCCGACAATAAATAGGGGGAGCGCACTGTGAAGAAGGTTTACAAAGTCGCATACCTAATAGAAATAATACTTATCGCATCTTTGTACTGGGTATTCTTTAATCTTGTAATTTTTCAGTGGCTTGCAGGCGGAAACAATTTTGCCGCATACATTATAAACCTAGGCGTTATCGCGATGATCCTCGTCATGGATGAATTAGCCAGCCACCATACCGCCCGGGAAGACTTTTTCACAAAAAGAAGATCCAAGTTCCGCGGATTTATCGCAAAAATACTGTTTTATTCGCATATAGTGTCTTTTAAGTCGGCATTATACCTGTTTTATATACTAATGCTTGTACTGTCGCGCGTTACGAACTTAGACCAAAACATACTAAGCCGTGAGGACATTAGCTTTATCTATTCCGTAGAGTATGGCATTCTACTATTAATCCCGCTGGATAAACTCATCGACCTCATCGTTAAAGACGACAAAAGGATGCTTCGCAGCATCCTTTTCCGAAAACGAAATGAATCAAAGAATAATAAGTGGGGTTGTTAAACTCGCTAAACCATAAAATGGTCCGATAAGGTGCAATTACTGGTAAGGTTCAACTTGAAAACAAAGACCGTTTTCAAGTTGAACAGCTATAAAACCTATATATCCCTTCTGCTCTATAAGCCGCCAACTTCGCCGTCAGCTCTTCCAAATCCGTTCGATGGGTGATGCCGCTCCATTTTGCCGGTGTATGCCATATTTTTGCAGTTAAGCGGCTATTCGTTATCATATCCCCAACAAACCCGGGCAGGTAAAACTCATCCTTTTCCGGGTTTTTTAATGTTTGTAAATGCATTGTAAAGGCATGTTCCAAGTCCGCAAAGATGTCAGGCGCAAAACCCCACATATTCATAGACACGGGGGCATCAAGCGGCAGGGTAACAACCGTTCCGGCACTGTTTTCCGCCGAAGCAAGATTTTGGCCGAACATTTTTTTAATATTGTGATGCTCCTCTACGGAAATAAGCTGACCTCCTTCACCTTCGGCGCAAATACCGCGGGACACGCCACCCGTTTCACTTAACGTAGCCTCCAACCGATAGCCCGGCATGACGCACGCACCCGATGCAAGCGTGGTAAGCTGGTTATGCATCTCCACATACACCTCTCGCCCGTAAAAATCGTCGCCGTTTATCGTGGCGAACGGGCCGGTTATTAAGTTGCGCGCGGCCAAAACAGCGTGCCCCGTACCCCATGGCTTTACACGCTCTGCCGGCACGGTAAACCCCGGCGGCACATCAGCAAGGTCTTGGAAAGCGTAGGATGTGCGTACCTTTACTTCAGTGCGTGCGCCTATAGTTTTGCGGAAATCCGCCTCGTTCTCCTTTTTTATCACAAAAACGACGTGGTTAAAGCCTGCCAATACGGCGTCGTGGATTGAATAGTCGATAATAAAATTGTCCATCTCGTCGACGGGTGTTATCTGCTTAAGCCCGCCGAAGCGGCTGCCCATGCCCGCGGCAAGGACGAGTAAGGTATAGTCTTTCATAATGCCTCCATTACTTAGTTTGGATATGTTTCATTATACCATACCGTTTATTGTATTACAACCAAAATAATGTTTCAGCTCACCACAAGCGCATGAAAAACTTTTAACCACGAAAAGCACGAAAGACGCGAAAGCATAGTGGTGAACTTTGCTTGCCCAATCGGGAATAATGTTTATAAAGATGTCTGGGATGCGCAGTATAGTGTATCGCAGACATCTTTACTGCGCAGACTTCCAAAGCCGATCAGTCGTGCTTTTCGCGGTTAAAATTAACAAATCGAATTTTCACACGTTTGTCGTGTGATTCAGCCATTTCTTACTTTATCTGCTGAAGTCCGCTTCCAAGAAGGCTTCGACAAAATCTTTGAAATCAACTAACTCAGAAAATTCGGGTAAATACTTTGATGCGCGAAGCGTCGCAAACATTTCACCACTTTGTGGGTGCGGAAATATCGTAAGCGGCGCAATCATCGTTTCACCATCCAATTCACCAGAAGCTATGCCAAGAATACCCGCACTGAAATGCAGATAAAACTCTACACCGCCATAACGATATGCAATTCTTTCCCATGAATCTTGCCCTACCGTAGGTTGTGCCGTAGCTAACCGTGGCGGCTGTATGATATAAAACCCGTCCGCTCCATCAATCGGCTCAAAATTTACACGGCTCCTCATAGCATTCGTCGGAAATAAACCATCCATCGCGTACGTTAAATTAGTGATAAAAATATTAGGCAACCCTTCTATTAAAGGAATGAAATAAAGAAGTAACTGTTCAGTTAAACCTCTGGCATACATAACAAATAATAATTTATAATCCCCTATATAGAGCAAAGATTCCGCGCCCGGGAATATTTCAATAAATTCTTCGGGACCAAAAATCAACTGCTCCAGATTAGGAAAGTATGAATATACTTCATTATAGAAATGTACACTTTTGCCTTGTGCCAGCATTATATTTACACGGTCAAAAACCGTAGGCGGCAGCTCATTTGCAACTTCTTCGCCATGCTTTAACGTAAACCTATACCCGTTTATAATTACGGCGACTACGTTATCCATATCAATCATGCGGTTTGAAATTCCTAAAATATTAAAAACGGGGAAAAACGGCCCTACGTCATTTGAAACAGGCCAACTACTGCTACTCCATGTATCGCTTTGGATTATCTCGATATAACTTCCGTCCTCATTTTCCATAATGATATCATACCGTGGAAATTCATCTCTCAACGACGGCCCGTAGCGGCCTTGGTTATGGCGATCCAGCTGTAGGCTTGCAATAAGCCGTACGCCGCCAGGCGTTATGATTATGCCGGTAAAATAGTAAGTCGATCCCGGTTCAAATAAACCGTGGATTTCAAACCTCTGTGATATTGTGCGCACATTATATAAGTCTACATCTAAAATACCCGCCATCGCCCAAAACCCGCGTATTGTCGCTTCCGGATCATCCGCCGCACCGAGAGAAATGTTGGATACACGCAGCCTAAATTCACCGGCGCCGCGCGGGTCCGCATATATGGCGCGGAAGTAGGCGGTATTCGTTTCCGCGTTAAAGTATACGCGCTCCCAATGACCGCCTATATCCGCAGTTACCCTACCAAGCTGCACCCCTCCAAAAGTCGTAAACATTACATCCGCCACATTAATGTAAACGTCTTCACCCAAGCGGTTTTGCCCGCTGATATCTTGCAAGGAGACATAAAACACCGCAAACGCGTCAAACCTACGCGCGGCGATAACTTCCAAACGTATATCTTGGCTGACGACATACGCGCCTACGGGCAGCACGACTTCGGCAAACTCCGGGTTAGCCCTGTCAAAAAAGCCGCCGAACGCGCCCAACGCATAGGCCGTAACCGCGCCGCCGATAAATATAAATGCCACAATCGCCGCTACCGCCACTGTCAAGTTACGCTTAGCCTGTGTAAACAATGGTGTTCTGTCTGTTTTCATCATATTAAACTTCACCTTTTCTGATAAATTATTGGATTGTACCGTTACTTCCGCAAGGGCATCCTTTATTATTTTTTCGTCATTCCTTATCATTTCTCGTGCCCTCCTTTATCTTGTTTTTGCGATAGTAATTTTGCCAGCTTTTTCTTCACACGTTCATAACGCTTACGTAGAGCAGCGGGGCTTACCCCCAGCTCGCTTGCAAGGTCGTCATAACTCCGCTCGTCCATAACCCGGCCGTGGATAAGCGCACGGTCAGCCGGCTTTAACTTAAATAACGCGGCGCGCGTCCTCCCGCTCATACCATCAGTTATGTCGGGGTTCATGTCCGGCGTTACCTGCTCCCTGTAGACAAAGCGCTTGCGCCGCTTTAGATGGTTTACGGAGCGGTTATACGTGATTTTGTAAAGCCATGCGGATAGGTTCTGTCCGTCAAATGCCTCACGGTTTTCATATGCGGTAATAAATACGTCCTGCACGATATCCTCGGCGTCCGCCGTGCCTGCAAGGATAGACGCAGCGTAGCGCAGGAGTTTCTCTTCATATAATACAACCGCCTCTTCAAGCGCATCAAAACCGCCGCTCGCAAAGCGTTCGTTTAATGTGTGCGGGTTTGGCTTAGCCTGCTGCATGTTAAAGGTTTCTCCTTTTCACATATACGTAAATTCCATATTATACTAGTCCGCAATTAAATGCAGATACATATCAGCTGATATCATTATAACAAATGAAAAAGTTGTTTTGTGACATTTTTAGAAATATTTCATTTTATTTTTGATGTGATTGTGGTACAATTATAAATAATGGAGTGATAATTTATGATAAACCTCAACAATACCGGCGATATACAATCCGATGTCCGTTCTTTATTTTATTCCAAAAACAAAGAAAAAACCTATACACATTCAAAAAACGTTGCCGAAATGAACGTAAAAATCGCGAAGCAGTATGGCTTGGATAAAGATGTCAGCGAATTGTGCGGCTACTTTCACGACATAAGCGCGGTAATTTCCCCACATAATATGATGAGGTACGCGACTGAAAGCAGCTGGTACATAGACGAAGCCGAAACACGGTATCCGTTTTTACTTCATCAACGTATTTCGCAGGTTATCACACGGGAGAGTTTCGGCGTTACCGACGAACGCATTTTATCCGCCGTCGGATACCACACCACATTAAGATCCAATCCATCCGCTTACGATATGTCACTTTTTATTGCGGATAAATTGGTATGGGATCAAGTCGAGGAAGCCCCGTTTCATGCCGTTGTTAGTGATGCGCTTAACGAATCTTTGGAACTTGCATCGCTTGTGTACATGGAATATATAGTTGAGCATAAGATGATTTTATATCCACATACGTGGTTTTTAGAAGGATTGGAATATTTACGTCGTATAAACCGAAAAAGTTCGTAGAGTAGTTAAACTCAAAATAATTTCCCTATAATAAAAACCACCGTACCAAACAAATGGTCGGTGGCTTTTAGTTTATATATAGATTTACGGAGTTGAAGGTAAAAGTACCAACGCGACGGTAAATCGTAGGATCGTACCAACCGGTAGGTTACTTAATGTTGAAGGGTTGTCAAAAACTAAACCGTTAGAATCTATGCGTATAGGCATTGAATAAATTGTTGCACGATCCGGCGCATCTATCCACATTTGAGCATAAGTGGCGTCGCCAACGTAATAAGATAGCGCTTGGTACTGGCTGCCGCTGATAAGCGTGTATGCCATACCAGACAACGTTTGCGTATGGTCCAACGCCCCTATGCCGAAGAAACTGTGCGTAATACCTGCGCGTACTATACCCACGCCGAGACCTTTTAGCGCAGCCGTACCGCTCCATATTTCCGTATATTCCGTATTGAAGGTAAATGTTTCCAAATCTTGTATCCTAATATCAATGCTTTCCAAATATGTCTCAATATTTGTAAGCCTATCAAGGATATCGGACAAATCCGGCGCGGGACCAGGCGACCCCTGTTCACCCTGCGGCCCTATCGGTCCTTGAATGCCCTGTGCCCCTTGCACCCCCTGTTCACCCTGTGGGCCTTGCGGTCCCTGTATACCCTGAGGCCCCATGATTGGTCCGATATTGATCCAATCCTGCCCAACTTCATCCCATACATATAAATCCGGCTCAACATA
>WQWB01000019.1 GCA_009785555.1 Defluviitaleaceae bacterium
CAAACTCAGAAATTATGGCGAGACCTTTTGGTTTCCTCGCTTCAAAGAGTTCCTCAACGCGTGGAAGACCTTGTGTAATATCCGCGCTGCTCGCAACACCGCCACCATGGAAGTTACGCATCGTAAGCTGCGTACCCGGCTCACCGATAGATTGCGCGGCAATGATGCCAACGCTTTCACCAATACGGACGATACGCCCGCTGGCCATGTTTGCGCCGTAACACTTAGAGCAAAGCCCAATCTTAGAGCGGCACGAAAGAATCGTGCGGATGTGGACAGACGTGATGCCTGCTTTTTCAATCGCGTCACCCTGGTCTGGCGATACCATAGTGTCTGCTGGTACTATTAGCTCGCCTGTTTCCGGGTTGTATACGTCATCTATACTCCAACGTCCAACTACGCGCTCACGTAATGATTCGATAATCTCAACGTCGTCCTCATCATCCATGGCGGAGCTTTTCTCGACAAACGCCTCAACATACATGCCGGGTTTATTCAAATCATCGCCAACGCAGTCCCATTCACGTATGATGATGTCCTGCGAAACGTCAACCAGACGGCGGGTAAGATAGCCAGAGTCTGCCGTACGTAGAGCTGTGTCTGACAAAACCTTACGAGTACCATGGGAGGAGATAAAATACTCCAAAACAGAAAGTCCTTCGCTGTAGTTGGATTTGACCGGCACTTCCAAAGTGCCGCCCGATGGGCTTGCAAGCAATCCGCGCATACCGGCTAACTGGGCGATCTGCCCTTTAGAACCGCGCGCCCCGGAATCAAACATCATATACAAGTTGTTATATTTATCTAACCCGTCTATCAGTGCGTTCGTAATCTTTTCCGTAGTACCGTACCAAGTTTCGATAACTTTGGCTTTCCGCTCTTCATCCGTCATTAAACCACGACGGTACATGCGCGTAACGTTTTCAACGACTTTTTCCGCCTCTTCCATCAACTGGCTCTTGGTTTCGGGGATAACCACGTCATCCATACTGAATGTTATAGCCGAACGGGTGGAAAACTCAAACCCAAGCTCCTTGATTTTGTCAAGCACGATCGCCGTTTCTGTGGGGCCACGGCGGTTGATGCAGGCAGTTATTACTTTTGCGAGCATCTTGTTGTTTATAAGCATATCTATTTCATATAAGAACTTATTTTCGAAGACTGAACGATCCACCAGCCCAATGTCTTGTGGTATAGCTTCGTTTATGATAACGCGACCTGCCGTTGTCTCCACTAAGCGAGAATGTATTGCACCATCAATCTCAATGGTTTTGCGAACCCTTATTTTTGAATGAAGGTCTATTTCGCCTTCGTAATATGCTTTTAACACTTCATTGTCGTTACGGAAAGAGCGACCAGTATCAATATCCTTCTTAATCGTAAGGTAATAGATGCCTAGTACCATATCCCTTGTTGGTACGGTAACGGGCGCACCGTCCGACGGTTTAAGCAGGTTATTTGGAGCGAGGAGTAAGAAACGGCATTCGGACTGCGCCTCAACGGAAAGCGGCACGTGTACGGCCATTTGATCCCCGTCAAAGTCGGCGTTGTATGCCGTACATACGAGTGGGTGCAGCTTAAGTGCTCTCCCCTCAACCAAAACAGGCTCAAATGCCTGTATACCAAGCCTATGAAGCGTTGGAGCGCGGTTAAGCATAACCGGATGTTCTTTTATAACCTCTTCAAGCACATCCCAAACACGCGCGTCTTGCCGCTCTACCATACGTTTTGCTTTTTTGATATTGATATCTTTATCAATGCTTACTAACCGCTTCATAACAAATGGCTTAAACAGCTCAATAGCCATTTCTTTCGGCAGGCCGCATTGGTACATTTTAAGGGTAGGACCGACGACTATAACAGAACGTCCGCTATAGTCCACGCGCTTTCCAAGCAGGTTTTGGCGGAAACGGCCTTGCTTACCCGTCAAGAGGTCAGATAAAGACTTTAGCGCTCGGTTGCCTGGACCCGTAACGGGGCGGCCTCTTCGGCCGTTGTTTATTAAGGCATCCACCGCTTCCTGAAGCATACGCTTTTCGTTGCGTACAATAATATCTGGTGCGCCGAGGTCAAGTAGGCGAGCCAATCTGTTGTTTCTATTGATAACTCTTCTATACAAATCATTAAGGTCACTGGTTGCGAAACGGCCGCCATCCAGCTGCACCATTGGGCGCAGATCCGGCGGGATGACTGGCACCACATCCAGTATCATCCATTCAGGGCGGTTACCGCTGGCGCGAAACGACTCAACAACCTCAAGTTTTTTTATTACACGAACCTTTTTCTGCCCTGTAGCGATTTTAAGGCGCGCACGCAACTCAATAGATTCCCTATCGAGGTCAATGGCAGACAAAAGCTCTTTTATAGCCTCCGCTCCCATGCCAACGCGGAACGGGATAGCGATTTTACCGTTATGGTCGGTAAATTGAAGACGTTCGTATGCCTCACGATATTCGCGCTCCGTTAAAAGTTGCTTAACCGTAAGTCCCGTACCTTCTTCTGCTTCCAAAACGATATGGTTCGCAAAGTAAAGAACCTTTTCGAGCGAACGCGGAGACATATCCAAAATAAGCCCCATACGGCTTGGTATGCCGCGGAAATACCAAATATGCGAAACAGGTGCTGCCAGCTTTACATGACCCATACGTTCACGGCGAACCTTTTTCTTCGTAACCTCAACGCCGCAACGGTCGCACACTACGCCTTTGTAACGTATGCGCTTATACTTACCGCAGTGGCACTCCCAGTCCTTATCCGGGCCGAAGATACGCTCGCAGAAAAGGCCATGTTGCTCGGGTTTTAATGTTCTATAGTTAATGGTTTCAGGCTTTTTCACTTCGCCGCGAGACCATTCCAATATCTTTTCCGGTGATGCAAGACCAATTTTTATGGAATCGAATACAATTCCGCTTTGTTCGGTTGTTTTATCGCTCATAATCGTCCTCCAATCCAGTCTTAATTAGTCTATATCCATATCTACATCTTCGCCGGCAGCAAGTTCCTCCGCCGCAAGAACGGCATCAAGGGATTCAAAATCCTCCGGTTCTTCGTCCATTCCATTTATGATGCGGGTTGGTTTGACGGAAGGCGTTTCGTCTATATCATCATCTTCGTCTTCATCGGTGTCTTCATATTCAAAATCGTCATCGTCGTCATCGTCCGCATCAAAGTCTATCGGACGCGGTTGAGGTTTTGGGCTTCCGTAGCGATCGTCCTCGTCAAAATCATTTTCATAGCCCGTGAGGTTAAGTTTGAGGTCATCTCCGTCGTCGATGCGCTCACGTATGATGACTTCGTTGTCCTCATCCAATACGCGCACGTCAAGCGCAAGGGCTTGTAACTCTTTTAAGAGTACGTTAAACGACTCCGGCACGCCTGGGGCGGGCACGTTTTCACCTTTCACGATGGCTTCATACGTCTTCACGCGGCCGACGATGTCATCGGACTTAACGGTAAGGATCTCTTGTAATGTATAAGACGCGCCGTACGCTTCAAGCGCCCAAACCTCCATCTCACCAAAACGCTGACCACCAAACTGCGCCTTACCGCCAAGCGGCTGCTGTGTAACAAGGCTGTACGGCCCTGTAGAGCGCGCGTGTATCTTATCGTCAACGAGGTGGTGTAACTTTAGGTAATGCATAAAGCCGACGGTTGCTGGCTGATCAAAAAACTCGCCGCTTCTGCCGTCTCTAAGGTGAATCTTGCCATCCCGCGGGATGTTCATGCCCTTCCATTCCGATTTCGCGTCAAAATCGGTAATCAGTGTGTCAAGAATGTCCGGTTCAAGTATATCCTTCCAACGTGATTCGAACTCGTCTTTACTCATGTTCGCATAATCATTAGCCAGATTAAGCGTGTCCATAATGTCAAACTCGTTCGCGCCGTCAAACACGGGTGTAGCTATCTTCCAGTTAAGCACCTTGGCAGCAAGCCCCATGTGCACTTCCATAACCTGCCCAATGTTCATCCTCGATGGAACGCCAAGCGGGTTAAGCACGATATCAACCGGGCGGCCATTAGGAAGGAACGGCATGTCCTCCGCCGGAATAATCCGCGAAATAACGCCCTTGTTACCGTGGCGACCAGCCATCTTATCCCCCACGGAGATTTTGCGTTTCTGTGCTATATAAACGCGCACAGCCATGTTTACTCCGGGCGGCAACTCATCTCCCGCTTCACGAGTAAAGAGGCGTACGTCAACGATCGTCCCGGATTCACCGTGCGGTACTTTAAGGGACGTATCACGCACCTCACGCGCCTTTTCGCCGAAAATAGCACGGAGGAGGCGTTCCTCGCTTGTAAGCTCCGTCTCGCCTTTTGGCGTAACCTTGCCGACTAAAATATCGTTAGGGCGTACTTCCGCGCCGATACGGATAATACCGCGCTCGTCTAAATCCTTAAGCGATTCCGGCGATACGTTTGGTATGTCACGCGTAATCTCTTCCGGCCCAAGCTTCGTCTCTCGTGATTCAGCCTCGTACTCTTCTATATGGACGGATGTGTATGCGTCCTCGATAACGAGGTTTTCGCTGATTAAGATGGCATCTTCGTAGTTGTACCCTTCCCATGACATAAAGGCTATAAGCGGGTTTTTACCAAGTGCAAGCTCACCCATCTGCGTTGAGGGCCCATCGGCTAAAACCTGGCCTTTAACGATCCTCTCACCTTCATTAACGACAGGACGCTGGTTGATGCAGGTGCCTTGGTTGGAGCGCTTGAACTTGGTGAGCTTATAGTGGTCACGCTCATTTTTGTCGTTCTTAACAACGATGCGATCGGCAGAAACGCGCTCTACGATGCCGCCTTCACCAGCAAGAATGATAACGCCGCTATCGCTGCCCGCTTTAAACTCCGTACCCGTGCCAACTACTGGCGCGGTAGGTATGAGGAGTGGAACGGCCTGGCGTTGCATGTTGGAGCCCATAAGCGCACGGGAAACGTCATCGTTCTCAAGGAACGGTATAAGTGATGTTGCCACGGAAACAATCTGCTTTGGCGAAACGTCCATCAAGTCTAGTTTTTCGCGTTCTATCTCAACGAAATCTTCACGGCTTCTGCCGATGATCTTTTCATCCAAAAGCTCGTTGTTCACGCCAAGGCGCGCGTTGGCCTGCGCTACCAAATGCGTTTCTTCTTCATCCGCCGTAAGGTAGATTATCTCGTCAGTCACGCGGCTCACGCCGCCATCATGCACGACTCGGCGGTATGGTGATTCTATAAAACCATACTCGTTAATCCTCGCAAATGTAGCGAGGCTATTAATTAGACCAATGTTCGGCCCCTCTGGCGTCTCAATTGGACACATTCGTCCGTAGTGGGACGAGTGAACGTCACGTACTTCCATACTCGCGCGGTCACGCGATAAGCCTCCAGGCCCAAGCGCGGAAAGGCGGCGTTTATGGGTAAGCTCTTCCAATGGGTTCGTCTGCTGCATGAACTGCGAAAGCTGTGATGAACCGAAGAACTCTTTTATAGCAGCCGTTACGGGGCGGATATTTACAAGCATTTGGGGCGTTGCCGCCTCCATGTCCTGTATTGTCATGCGCTCACGGATAACGCGTTCCATTCTCGTCATGCCTATCCTAAACTGGGTTTGCAAAAGCTCACCAACGGCGCGGATGCGGCGGTTTCCAAGATGGTCGATATCGTCCGTATGGCCGATACCGTAATCCAAACCTATAATATAGGACATAGACGCGACGATATCCTCAAGCGTCACGTTTTTTGGCACCAGTTTTGGTATATGGTCGCTTATCGCCTCAATTAGGTCATCTTTATTGGAAAACGCGTCATTATCCAATAGAATTCGCAATGTTGGATAATGGACAAGCTCCTTAACAAGCGGCGTTCCCTCAAATGCCTTGTCTGCGTCGATGCCTCTGGAAGCAACGAAAGAACGTATATTTACGAACTGGTTGGTTAAGACGCGGTGTACCTGGTCTCCTTCGGCGTATACGGCGGCGTACTTTGTGCCGGTGTTCTGTATCGCGTCCGCAATCTCACGGGTGATGGTGCAACCAGCCTCGGCGATAATCTCGCCGTCAGCGTCAGCAACGCTTTCCGCAAGCACCAAGCCAACGATGCGGCCACGAAGTGCCAATTTTTTGTTATATTTGTACCTGCCAACCTTTGCCAAATCGTATCTGCGCGGGTCAAAGAACATGTTGCGGAGAAGGGACTCCGATGACTCCACCGTAGGCGGCTCACCCGGGCGGATCTTTTTATAAATCTCGATAAGGCCTTCTTCTTTGCTCTTACTTACGTCTTTTTCTATGGTCGCCAAAATCTTCGGTTCTTCACCGAAGAGGTTAATAATCTCGTTATCCGTACCGATGCCGAAGGAACGGAGGAGGATCGTCGCCGGTATCTTACGCGTACGTGCAACACGGACGTAAAACACGTCGTTGGAGTCCGTTTCGTATTCTATCCATTCGCCGCGGTTAGGGATCAACGTAGCGGTGTGAAGTTGCTTACCGACCTTATCGTAAGCCGTTTCATAGTAAATACCGGGCGAGCGGATAAGCTGGCTAACGATAACGCGTTCCGCGCCGTTTATGATAAACGTACCCGTATCCGTCATAAGCGGGAACTCGCCCATGTAGATGTCCTGCTCTTTGATCTCGTCCGCATCCTTGTTGCGCAGGCGTGCTTTAACGCGCAAGGGAGCAGAGTATGTGGCATCACGTTCCTTGCACTCGGATACGGAGTATTTAACGGCGGTTTCATCTAAGCTGTAGTCCGTAAAGCTAAGCTCTAAACTGCCGCTGTAGTTAGTTATGGAGGCCGTGTCCGTCAAAACTTCACGCAGGCCTTCGTTCAAAAACCATTTGTAGCTGTTTTTTTGAACCTCAATTAAGCTGGGCATGTCAAGAACTTCGGGGATGGCTGAGAAGCTAACGCGTTCACACGCACCCGATTTCGTCTTTCTGATTCTGCCTTTTACCATGCATTCACTCCCAAATCAGAACATTTTTGAAATAATTTGAATAAATATGTCGAAAATTATTGTTGATATTTTTATAAGATCGTGTTATACTAAATTATGTTGGAAAGATTACCGGAATTTACATATTTCTAAACATACAGATAGATAGTATAACATAGCCCGTCCATGTTGTCAACAGTTTTTTTGTTTTATTTTTAATGTCAAATCAGAGGGTTTCAAGTTTATATGACGCCAATGATGCAGCAATTTATGAAAATAAAAGACGAAAACCCCTATTGCCTTATATTTTTTAGGCTGGGGGATTTTTACGAGCTTTTTTTCGATGACGCGATAATCGCATCTAGGGAGCTGGACATCGTGCTTACTGGCCGCGACTGCGGAATGGAGGAACGTGCCCCCATGTGCGGCGTACCCCATCACGCCGCGGACGGCTACATAGCCCGTCTTATAGAAAAAGGGCATAGGGTAGCTGTTGTAGAACAGACGGAGGAAGCCATAAAAGGCGCAAAAACCCCGGTGAAACGCGATGTGGTGCGCATCGTTACGCCCGGCACCGTACAGGACACCAATATATTGGACGGTGGCAAGAATAATTTTTTAATGGCAGTTTATAAGGATACACGTGCAAACCGATTTGGCCTAGCGGCGGCTGACGTCACTACGGGCGAATTTTTCGCATATTCCATTGCATCCGACAATAACTTACTAAAAGATGAAATTACGCGCATATCACCAGCCGAAATCCTTGCACAGGATGCACTTTACGGTAAAATAAAAAAAATCACGGCCTCACCGGTATCTTTACGAGGCGATAAGACATTTGACTACATATCCTCTCATGAGGTGTTATGCAGCCACCTTAACTTGACGAGCTTAGACGGCCTTGGTTTTGCGAATGATCAAGCCGCCGTGTCCGCCGCAGGTTGCATATTTTACTATTTAAAGGAAACGCAGAGGACGGCACTTCTCCATATTGTATCCTTAAAAAAATATATTAATAGCGAGTTTTGTGAAATAGACGCGGCATCACGCCGTAATTTAGAACTTACAGAAAACATACGGGAACGCAAGAAATCAGGCTCACTCCTTTGGGTTTTGGATAAAACTAAAACAGCTATGGGCGCACGTACATTACGCCGTTGGATTACGGAGCCGCTTACCTCCACCGCAAAAATTGACGCACGCTTAAACGCGGTGGACGAACTTTTTTCAAACAACTTAATCCGAACGGAGATACGAGAAAATTTAAGTAAAATCGCCGATACAGAACGCATTGTAGGCCGCATTAACTTTAACACGGCCACCCCGAGGGAACTTTTGGCTCTTAAGCAGAGCTTGGATGTTCTGCCGCAAATCCTTAAATCACTCCATAATTTTCAATCGACATTTTTAAGTCATTTCAGGGATGAATCTGACCATTGCGCCGATGTAGCCGCATTTATAGGTAACGCCATCTCGCCGGACGCACCCACCTTAATTTCCGCTGGCGGCTATATCCTCACCGGATATAATGCGGAGCTCGACGCCCTTCGCAGTGACAAAGACAACGGTGCAGGCCTCATCCTGTCCATGGAAGCAGATGAACGCGAAAAAACAGGAATCAGAAACCTCAAAATTAGGTACAACAAAGTTTTCGGATATAATATCGAAATTACGAATTCATACAAAAACGACGTACCGGAGCGATATAGAAGGCTACAGACCTTAGCCAATTGCGAAAGGTACTCAACTGTTGAGTTAAAGGAATTGGAAGAGCGCGTATTGTCCGCCGAAGATAAAGTCAATGCGCTTGAATCCAAACTTTGGATCGAACTGAATGATGCGCTAAAATCCAATATCCGCCGTATTTTAAACGCAGGACATACGATTGCGGTTATAGACTGTCTTCAAAGCCTTGCCGAGGTAGCGGAGCAAAACCGTTACGTGCGCCCGCGCATAAATACGACCGGTGAAATCGCAATACAAAACGGACGCCATCCTGTTGTGGAGCGGCTTGTAGATAATTTTATACCAAACAATGTAGTTTTAAACACCGTCAACGAACGGCTTGTAACCCTTACCGGCCCTAACATGGCCGGCAAATCCACTTATATGCGGATGGCGGCGCAAATAATTATTATGGCGCAGATGGGTTGCTTTGTGCCGGCAGATTACGCGGACATCGGTATTGTGGACAAACTCTTCACTCGCGTCGGCGCGGCGGATGATTTGGCGTCAGGCCAATCGACATTTATGGTTGAGATGAACGAAGTCGCCAATATCCTAAACAATGCCACGGCAAACAGCTTTATTATTTTAGACGAAATAGGGCGCGGCACATCCACATACGATGGGATGAGTATTGCTTGGGCAACACTTGAATACCTTGCCGTTGTATACAAGGCACGCACAATTTTTGCCACACACTACCACGAGTTGACAGAGCTGGAAGGCAAAGTATCCGGCGTAGTAAACTATAACGTTGCCGTAAAGGAGCAGGACGACGGCATTATCTTCTTGCATAAGATAATGCGCGGCGGCGCAGACAGGAGCTACGGCATACACGTCGCCCGCCTTGCAGGCCTACCCGATTCAGTTGTAAGCAGGGCAGCGGACATTATGGAAAAACTGGCTGCTAAAGACGAAGAATCAATTGGTTTAGAAGAAGAAAGCCCCAAAGTTATCTACCCCAAAAACCGGCGGAAAGGCCACGCTGGCAACCGCTTAATTTTGGAGGAGGATATCGAGGGGGCAATACAATTATCTATTCGCGATGTCTTTAAGAATTTGGAATGATTTTATTAAATCTGCTCTAATAAAAGCCTATTAATAATAACTGGGTTCGCCTTGCCTTTCGAAGCCTTCATGCACTGCCCCACAAGGTATGCAAGCGCATTGGATTTACCATTTTTATAATCCGCCACAGACTTATCGTTAGCGGCTAGCACGGAAGCAACAATTTCCTTCAATTCGCCTTCATCATTAACTTGCACAAGGCCTAAGCGCTTTACGATTTCGTCAGGCGTACCGCCGTTTGCAAACATTTCGTCAAGCACCTCACGCGCAGCGTTTATACTTATTTCGCCACTTTCAAACATGCCTAAAATACGGCACAGATCAACTGGGCGCACTGGACTGTCATTGATAGACATACCCAATTTATTTATCCGCGCCTGTATATCGCCAAAAACCCATGTGGCCAAAGATTTTGCCGATACCGTTGCGCCGCCGACACTTACGCATTCCTCAAAATACGCGGCTTTATCCGCATTTTCAACCAGTAGTCGGCTTTCCTGTTCCGGTATGCCCATACCCCTGTAACGCAAAAACTTCGGTATAGGCAATTCAGGCATTCCATCTGTTATTTGGGCAAGCCACTCGTCATCAACCACAATAGACGCAAGGTCCATATCCGTAAAGTAACGGTAATCGGCGACACTGTCCTTTGCCCGCATTGGTATGCTAATGTTTTTCCCTTCATCCCAGCGGCGGGTTTCTTGCAATACTGCGCTTCCGTTACCGTTTTCAAGTATCTCAATCTGGCGTGCTGACTCGTACTCAATAGCCAAAACCGCACCAGAGAAGGAATTTATATTTTTCATCTCCACTCTCGTGCCAAATTCGGCTTGCCCGGCAGGGCGGACAGACACATTCACGTCGGCACGCAAAACACCCTCCTGCATACGGCCGTTACATATGTTAAGCACGCCAAGCAGCGTACGCACGGCCTCAAAAAAATCCTTCACTTCGCCTGAAGAACGGAAATCCGGCTCGGTAACGATCTCAATCAACGGTACGCCGCATCTATTAAAATCCAATAAAGTGCCGTTAAAAGAATCATCGTGGATAAGCTTAGCCGTATCTTCCTCAATATGGATGCGTGTAAGGCGCGCGGCTTTTCTTTCCCCTTTGTGGAAATACTCTATGCTTCCGCCTACGCAAATAGGTATATCGGATTGAGTAACCTGATATCCTTTCGGCAGATCCGGATAGAAATAGTTCTTACGCGCATGTGATGATCTGCGCTGCACTTCTCCACCGGCGGCAATAGCTAGGCGCACAGCGTACTCTGGCACCATTTTATTTAACACAGGCAACGCCCCTGGCAATGACAAGCACACCGGGCAGCACTGGCTGTTAACCTCACCGCCAAAACGGTAGCTACAGCCGCAAAAAGCTTTCGTTTTTGTAGAAAGTTCCGCATGTATTTCAAGCCCAATAACGGTTTCGTAAGTTTTCATTGTTCCAGCACCCCCGCATAGTTTTCAAATGCCTTTGCAAGCGATAAAAGCTTCGCATCCTCAAAGCGTCCGGCAATGAGTTGAAATCCCGCTGGCAAGCCGTTCTCAACAACTGCTGGCATGGATATCGCAGGCAAGCCGGCAAGGTTTACCGGTACGGTGCATTTATCTATTAGGCTGTTTTCATAATCACTCAATTTCTCATCATGTTTCAAAGCCTGCGAAACGGAAACAGGCGTAAGCAAAGCATCATACACCTTAAACACTTCCTGGAATTGAGCAAAAATAGCGGCGCGTGCCGTGATTGCGCGTTGATAATATTCCTCGTTCCGCTCCGCGCCAAGTACATAAGTTCCAAGCCAGATGCGGCGTTTTACAACGTCACCGAACCCCAAAGTCCGCGTGGCTGTGTATAAATCGTCCGCCGCAACGTTTTGCGAACGGAAACCGTACCTGATGCCGTCCAATCTAGCCAAGTTAGAGGACGCCTCCGCCAACGCCAAAATATAATAAACCGGCAACGCGTCGTTTATACGTGGAAGGCTGATAAATTCTACCTCCGCACCCATATCCGCATACGCCTTTGCGGCGTATTCTACGGCTCTAATAACAGGCGGAGCCATCTTGTCCTTTTCAAAACATTCCCTTATGATACCAATTTTCTTACCTTTTACGGAAAAATTATTGTTATTTGAAAAATCCATGGGTTGCGGGTTTGACGTGGAATCTTTTTTATCCCGCCCGGAAATTATACTTGTTATTTTGACAACATCACAAACCGTACGTGCAAGCGGGCCGATACAATCAAACGACGAGCCGTAACCGATAAGGCCATAACGCGAAACCGCGCCGTAGGAAGGCTTATAGCCGACAACGCCGCAATAATGCGCGGGCAACCGGATAGATCCGCCAGTATCTGACCCAAGCGAGACAGGTGCCATAAAAGCCGCCACCGCAGCCGCCGAACCGCCGGACGAACCGCCCGGGACGCGGCTGTAACTGCTGTCTTCATCATGTTTATTCGGATTTTTTACCGCACCTTTAGCTCCGCTACGAGCAAAATATGACGAAGCCGTTGTAGAACCCATCGCACACTCATCCATATCCGTTTTGCCAAATATTATTGCGCCCGCACCACGCAGCCGCTCCACCACCGTCGCGTCGTATGGAGGTATAAAGTTTTCAAGCATTTTTGTCGCCGCTGTCGTACGCAAACCCTTTGTGCAAATATTATCTTTTACGGCAACAGGAATACCGAAAAGCGGCGGCGTGTCGGCATTTATCGGCAAATTGTCCATTCCATGCGCGGTTTGGGCTATCTCATCTTTGTTCATCGTTATAAATGCGTTTATATCCACTTCGGCTTTATCATATTGAGATAAAAACGCCGAACAAACCTCTGACGGCTTTATTGATTTATTATGAATCAACTCCGAAAGTTCTGTTATGGACTTTTTTATCAATTCGCTCATTATTTTTCATCCTTCATCATCTTTGGTACGCTAACGCAACCCGCCTCCACCGACGGCGAGTTCTCTAGCACCTGCAGGCGCGGCATAGACAAACCAGGCTCATCCTCACGCAAGACATTAAACAGGCCAAATGCCGGTTCAACCTGCATTTCTCCGCCATCTTCCTCAAAACCCTTGATCCCTTCTATAATTTTGAGGAAATTGTTGATCGCGTCTACATCCTCATCGCTACCCATGCTAAGCCCGGCTATGATTGCGTATTTTTTGACCGTCGTTTTATCTATCATTTTTCCAATGCCTTTCCAATTCTCTTGATAGATTCATCCTTACCCAAAATTACGGCAATTTCTATGCCGCCGCCCGGCGTTTGCGCCTTGCCGGATAAAGCTACACGAAGAGGCCACAAAACCCGACCGTTTTTAACGTCTAAACGCTCCACCAACTCCATGAGTGCGGTGTGTATCGTTTCCTTATCCCATATGCTTACCATTTGCAAGGTTACAAGTATCTCATTTAAAACTTCCTTAGAATTTTCCGCATCCGTCTTCATTTTTTTATTTATAAAGAGTTCATTGGAATACTCAGGCAATTTGTCGATAAAACCAACCTGTTCGGGGATGTCGGTCAGCAGCTCGCACCGTTCTTTTAACACTTTTGCGATAAACATCGTGTCAAAATCACCCTTCACAGTTTGGCGGATGTAAGGCAATGCGGCGGCGTGAAACTCACCGTCCGTCATATCCCTTAAATAAACGCCATTCAGCCAATTCAGCTTTTGATAGTCAAAAATAGCCGGTGACTTGGAAATGCCCTCCACACCAAAAACATCAGCCAGCTCCGCAAGTGAAAATTTTTCGTTTTCACCCCCCGGATTCCAACCAAGTAAAACAATATAATTAAGGAGAGCCTCTTTTAAATAACCTTTGGCGATAAAGTCACCGTAGTATGCATCACCGTCGCGCTTAGACAGCTTCGTCGTCGAGTTCCTCATAATTTGCGGCACATGGATATATTTCGGCGTATCCCAACCAAAACCTTGATAAAGCAAAACATGTTTCGGCGTGGAGGATAAAAATTCATTCCCCCTCACAACATGCGTAATACCCATCAACTTATCATCCACAACATTTGCGAAATTGTATGTCGGCAGACCGTCGCTTTTAAGTATAACCTGATCTTCTAACGTCGAAACTTCAACCTCTATCCGCTCGTATACGGCATCATCAAAATGTACTTTACCCTCGTTAGGCACATTTTGGCGTATAACATAGGAAATGTTTTCAGATAATTTATTCGCGACTTCATCCTTCGAAAGAGAAAGGCAGCGCTTATCGTATTTATGCGGTGTATTGCTGGCTTGATGTATCGCACGCTGTTCGTCCAACGTTTTTTTGTCGCAAAAACAATAGTACGCATGGCCGCGACTTACAAGAAGCTCCGCATAGGCTTGATATATCTCCCTACGCTCACTTTGAACATACGGCGCAACAGGGCCGCCAACATCAGGCCCTTCGTCATATATAATACCAACATCTTTAAGCGTATCATAAATAACTTCAGTTGCACCTTCAACAAAACGCTCTTGATCCGTATCTTCAATACGTAAAACCAAAACGCCTTCATGCTTTTTAGCGAGTAGATAGGCATATAAAGCTGTTCTTATCCCTCCTAGATGCATAAATCCAGTAGGGCTTGGCGCAAAACGCGTACGAAACTGCCCCGTCGGTATCCCAGCTTCTATATCTGTATAATATTTTTCGTCTCTCATTAGTATCTCCTGTCTAATCCCTATTATCTAGTACCAAATATAACATCGTTACGCCGCACCAACCCCAACCGCCGCCGCGCGACCTGCTCGTACCACTCAGCCGTGCCGAAAAGCGACTGTTCATACCTAAGCTGCTGCGTTATCAGGTTCTGTTCGTCTATCTGCTCCCGCACTTCGGCAATCTGTCGCTCAACGATAATAAATGAATCATATTGCCGCCTAATGATAATCGCAAAGGCAACTATAATCGTGATAAACGCCAAAAAAAGGAGGAAATTCTTTATCCTCCAAAGAAGTGAACGGCTAGTTCGTCGCAAGCAGGGTTTTGCGCGTTCATTCATATTCTTCACTTCCCTTTATATCTTCTTTAGAATTATTTTTAAGTCATGGCAAAAGCCGACCACTTTAATTTTCGCATATTTTACCGTATTTTGCAAGTGTTTTTTTGTAAGTTTTAAAATTTTTCTAAACGGCTTTGAGATAAATTTATATATACCGGCAATAGGCGCAAAAATAACACGGAAAATAGCACGAAGTTTTATTAATACAAAATCAACTACAGTAACGGTGACTCGTCGCACAGCGCGGCTTACGGACACAAAATATATTACCATACCAAGACCTGTACCTAGAAAATAAAAGGAACGGAATTGCCCGTCATGGTAATTTAAAATAAAGTAAAACCCTGCTATCGAGGCAAACAACCAAAAAAGCACATCCTGCGCGTGTACGATGAACGGCGTATGTTTTATGTATGAACGCAGAATCCTTAGGATATCATAGGCAAACCCAGCGGCAAAACCAAATATAACTGTACCTAAGAAAACATATGTCTGCTCCGACATAGAAAGAATTGCGGATAAATATATCATTTAAATATTTTGCCAAAAACGCCTTGCTTACCTTTGGCTGCGAATGAATTGTCATACGTAAACGAATCCAAGCTACCTGCAATATCCAGTGCGCCGGTTTCCGTATTGAGGTTTAATACGCGCATCCCCGCCCCCTTAATTTTAAGTACGCCAAGATCCGTACGGCAAACGATGCCGCCGTCGTCAAAAGTTAAAACTTCAGAAACGCCAGTAATTTGCGCATTTTCACGCCCTGTCGCTGTGAGCTTGTGCGGTTTTTCAATATTAGATTCAAACATAGTTACACCTCCACATTAATGGTATGCGGAGCTTGTGTTTATTATTCTAACCGCATATTTAGTGTTTTTTACAATTAGTAAATCAAACGTGCGATAAGGCTATCCTCTAAAAGTTCCGCAACAGGGAATGTTGGATTGGCGGAAAAAAGCCCATTAAGGACAAAAAGTACCAGCCACGATAAAATCCCACCCATAACAAGGCCGAGGATTGCGCCGCCTAATCGGTTAAACGTACGAAGCACAGGCATTTTAGACACAATACGAAGGACGATGGCGATTAACCTCATTAAAATAAACACAAGAATGAACACACCGAGGATAGCCAGAGCGTTGATGGCCATGCCCGCAATAAAGCCAGCCACCGCGTCGCCTACGCCGCCAGTAAAGTCACCGACATTACTGATTATTGAATCCCTCATGCCTTGCGGTATCGTTAGCTCTTCCACAACATGCGTAAGCTCCGCGTCTGCCGCCACGTCACCTAAGTTCAACCAGCCGCGCGTCGCGTTTTCAAAAATCTCACGCAATACGGTTTGGTTTAAAAGGTCCGCCACGCGCGGATAAAACGCCTGTGCCAAAAGAAACGACACGACCAACGAGCCCAAGTTAAACAGAGACATCAGCAGCCCCTTCCACGTGCAGAAAAGAACCGACAATAAAAATACGCCAAACACGATATAATCTAATACATTCATTTAGTTACCTCTTTCTAATTTCCTGTAATCCTTACCCTTCGCAAAACTGTCGCCCTGCTGTTTGTGTGTAAAACTATTTTGCCTGCATTATCCATAAATACGGCTTCGCGCGCGTCGGCGTCGGCCTCAAAATACCATAGCTCCTCACCAATATGGTCTAGAGCGGTAAAAAAACGTCCATTGCCGATAATCAAACCAAGCTGCGACATATATAAGCCAGTCACTCTCGCGTTTGTATCATGATAAAATACGCGCACGCCGTCCAAATTATACAGTTCCACGCGCCCAAACGGTTCTTCTGGCATATTTAACCTCCCTCTGCCATACGCAAAGGCAATATATGACCCATTCGCGGTAAATGCCGTAACCTCGTTGCTAAACGGGATAACCCAACGCGGACGCGACGGCTGCGCCATATCAAGCTTGAAAACCGAGCTTTCCGTAACGACAATCAAATTGTTCCCATCAATAAAATCAAGGCTGCCAAAGAACTGCCCGGAAAGCTCCGATATATTTTCGCCAAATACTGTTGCAAACGTAGAGTCAGTATAACGCAACCCATCCTCTCGTCTAATATAACGAAAACTTATATATGAATTGCGGACAAGGCCTGATATATCCAAAAATGCCTGTGCCCAGATACGCCCATCCGGTGAAATCGCCGTGGCTATAACGATATTCGTAGACTCGCGGTTAGATAAAACAAGCCTGCCCTGCGGATCGTAAAGGAAACTTTCATACACTGATCCGCTGCGCGTAACCACGGATATAAATCCTTGCGGGTTAATGGAAAGGTTAATAACGGGGTTTTCCAGATGCAGGTGGTACATAAGGCCCCGCGTGTTATATACGCGCACTTGGTAACCCCCATGCCCAAAAACCCCTACAACCTCACCCGCACCTTGTATGATCGGATTTGTTATATTAAAGCTTTCGTTCATCAACACGCGCCCATCGTCCCGCCTATACGTAATCCCATTGCGCGTGACGACGAAAAAACCCCTCCCGCCAGTGGCATGGATAGAGGCACCTGCGCCGACATCAAAAACAACCGCGTCACCCATAGGCATAAAAACAAAATCACCGTCGCGCCCCATTAAGTTTTCCATCACGAAAAACAATATAATTGACGCCACAAAAACCATAACTACCGATATTTTTACCCAATTTTTCTTAAGCATATAAATACATCCCCGTGGACATTATAATTACATGATTTATTCAAACATTTATTATTTGCCGATAAACGGCTGTATAGAAGGCCACACAACCGTACCGCCAAATACAAAGGCCGTACAGTATGAAGCCGTTTTGCCGCAAATTATAGAGGTTTCGGAAAACCCTGACATACGCGGACTTTTTGTATCTATAAACACAATAGGCGGCGACGTGGAAGCCGGGTTAGCCATCGCCGAGCTTATCGTCGGCATAAACAAACCTACCGTATCGCTGATTTTGGGTGGTTGCCATTCCATCGGCGTAGCCATTGCAGTGTCCGCCAACAATACCTTTATCGCACCTTCCGCCACAATGACGCTACATCCGGTAAGAATGAACGGCACCGTCGTCGGTTCACCCTAAACTTACGGCTACTTCGACAAGATGCAGGAACGGGTTGATGATTTCGTTATAAAGCACAGCAAGATAAGCCGTGCGCGTCTAAAAGAGCTTATATTATCAACAGACAATATAGCGGTGGAAATGGGAACGGTGCTTGTCGGGCAGGAAGCTGTACGCGAGGGTTTGATCGATAGAGTTGGAAACTTAAACGACGCTAAATATATTATCAGTTAATCCGCCCCAAAACATATTCAAGCAGTGGATCTCGGTTGTTTATCCAATCTTCAATCGTAAAATCAATTGTTATATGAGGGCGAAGTGTCAAGTCTGGCGGGTTTATGCCAAGCGGCCTAAGCGTAAAGAATTGGTTTGGTACAGCAATCTCATACCTTGAAAAACGCAATGTCGCCCACCATTGGGGGCGTGCGGATGTGCCGACAAAAGCATAGAAATCCGTAAGCTGCCCCGATGGCCGCCCCACAAGTACAGCACCAAGGGTATATAGATAGCCGGCAGATAAGAGAGCCGCAGAGTATACACCCTCATCCATAAATACAAACAGACTGCCCGGCGGCGTATTCTCCGCCAATATCCTAAAATACGGCAGGTAGGCTTCCTTGTCGCCACCTGGGTTACCCCGCAAGTCAATAATAGTTGCCCGCATCATTCGACTCTCGGTAAGCCTCACCGCGTTATCGAATGTGTATTTAAAATCATTGCCAAACCGCATTGATTCATGTATGCGAATATACAATAACCCGTCACCTTCAAAAAATATATGCCAATTCGCTGTTTCATGATTTCTGAACATAACAGGCAATTCACCCTCTATACGGTTATCGACAAGACCAAAGCTATACCAGTTAGCTATCCAGTTAACACCCCACCAACCATCCATCGCTATTATATAAGATTTTGGAATGCTGATATTAAGCGTATCACTGCCATTGCCAACGCAAAAGCCGAAAACGGTATCCGTACTGTCTTTAACTCCAATCGCATCTAGCAGACCAGGCGCGTTCACATGTAACGCAAACTGGCTTTTTGCACCGTATATGTTTTCTACGCTCATAAAACCAATAAACGCGCTAAAAACATCCTCAATTGGAATATTGTTAATGGCAAGCAGCTTATGGTTCAATACACCGTTAAAATCCTCATCCGCCATTGCCAAATAAAACCCGTCGTAAAGCCATTTAAACACTAGCGGATAACGGTTATTCATCAAGGAATGCATAAAGTTATTTTGAAAGGGAAAACCGCCGAAGATAAAGTGCCCGTCCTGTAAAATTGCGGCAGCGCGTTGAAGCTCGGCCAAAACCTCAAAATCAGTAAGGTTTATTATGTTTTTAAGCAATTTGTTTAAATGATGATCAAGCGCTATACCTTGTTCGATGTTACGGGGTAAACCAACCAAATCTTCATGCACGAACTTTGGATGCCATCTCAATACATGAGAACGAAACTGTTCTACATCTGCCGTCCAAAAACGGATACGCTCGGCTGTTTCTTCATCAATGTCGCCAATTACCCTCGTGGCGCATGAAGAAAAGAAAAATAAGCATATCAATAAAATTGGTATCAGCTTTTTAGTCATATAATCCCCTTTTTTACTTATAGCAATAATTGTATTTACCTAATACACCAACGCCTCACACCGCGCATAGGCCGCTTCCGTCGGCGTAATACCCTTCTCCTTCGCATCTGCCAAATTCTTCGCCGTCTGCGCTGGCATTATCATTTCAACCGCGCGTTTTAAGTCATCATTCGTAACAGTAATGTCGCGCCCGTGTTTATACTCCATCGCTGCGCCAAGCACGCCCGCACCGTTATGCCACCATTCCGTTTGAAAGAAAATACCCGCATCAGCCAATTTCTTCGCCAGGCGTATTTCTTCAGTCTGATTTGTCGCTCTAATTTGGTTGTTTGCCGCGCCGAATACATACTCAGCCTTGATCCTCGGTATTTCTTCGTCCCCGATGATGCCGCCCATGGCGCACGGGCAAAGTATGTCCACATCAGCGTAAATTATCTCACTTGGAGGCACAGACTTTATATCCCTGCCGAAATACGCTTCCTTAAGCCTGTCAATATTTTCCTGCTTAATATCCGTAACAACGAGTTTGACCTTTTCAGATAACAAAAGCTCCGCCATCGCGTAACCCACTGCGCCAAGGCCCTGTACGGCAATGGACAACCCATCCAAACTGGCAGACCCACGTTGAAATAAGACAACTTCCTTTAGCGCCAAATACGTACCCAATGCTGTTGGCACGGCCGTGTCCCCAAGCGGTGACCCAGGCCCGCCGCAATACTGCATCGTAAAATTTTGGTGCATGATCTTAACCATTTCCTTCGGCATGCTCATATCAGGGCCTGTAATGCAGTGCGACTTATCGCAGCAATACGCTAAAAAGCCCATCTTCTGCATATCAGTAACAGCAAATTCATCCATATGAAGCGTCGTCTTACAGCCGCCGTACGGCAAATCCACGGCTATGTTCTTAAAGGTCATCGCGCGGGATAAATTAAGTGCGTCGATAATCACGTTAATTTCAGGCACGGAAAGAGGATGCCGGCGCGTAGCCCCGGCAAAGGTTGTAAATGACTTGTTGTTGCGCCCGCGCACATCACTGTGCACGCCGCAGATATGACGGATGCCTAATTTATTATTGACGGTCAAATTAAGCCCGATATGCCTACCCTGACGCATCAAGTCAAGCACTTTATTCAAATATCCCGTCAAGCCGTACCGCTCGTACAGCGCAAGCACATCATCTGTACCAAAACATTTATTTTTTTGCGTTAATATTGTGTTAATGCCAAAACCCTTATTGTATCGCGAAAAGTCGCAATCGTCTTCAAAATCGCGGCTAGCACGGAAGGCAAACGTGCCGCCCTTATGGTTGTGCGATATATGCAACGAGGTAAATCCCTCGCCAACAAGCGGAGAAAAAACGCTTTCATGGTTAGTGTTCATATATACCTCCGTGGTTTTAATCCCCCTCCTTCGAAGGGGTGGTACGGCGGGGAATAGCTCTCACCGTAATTATTATACCATAAATTTCTTGACGAAACAAGAAAAAATTGCTATAATGGAATATAAGATTATAGGAGTGATTTAATGACAGGATCTGACATTGCTTTTCCTAACCTTAATATAGAGTTTGGCTCGGTAAGCCAAATAGCCTTTACATTGCCGTTCTTTAACTTACAGATAATGTGGTACGGCGTGTTCATTGCGCTTGGCGCGTCTTTGGGTACGTTAATAGCCTTCGCAAACACAAAACGCAACAACTTATCCAAAGATATATTGTTGGACTACGCCGTTATCGGCATCCCCGTCGCCATCATCTGTACGCGCCTATATTACGTTCTGTTCAATATCAGCGCGTTCCGGGGAGACTGGATGCGCATCTTCGCCTTCCGTGACGGTGGCATGGCCGTATACGGCGGTATAATTTCGGCGTTTGCCACGCTCTATCTGTTCTCAAAGTTTAAGGCAAAAAAACTGAAGTCAACGACAGGTGAAATAATGGGCAAAATCGGAGACTGCGGCGTTTTCGCCCTTCTTCTTGGCCAAATAATCGGCCGCCTTGGCAATTTCGTAAACCGCGAAGCATTCGGCGGATATACGGACAACCTCTTCGCCATGCAGCTGCCGCTTAGCGACATACCACGCACCTTGACTACGGATGAAATGTTGTACCACGCTGTAGAAATCGGTGGCAGAGTATTTATACAGGTGCA
>WQWB01000020.1 GCA_009785555.1 Defluviitaleaceae bacterium
CATTCCGCCCGCCTTATATGGAGCTTAACGCACAGGCTGTGGATATTGCCGCGTCGCTCGGTATGTCTATAGTTTTATGGGATATTGACCCGAGGGATTGGACGCCGGGTATGACGGCCGAGTACATTGCAAGCCACGTTATCAGCCGCGCGCAGGATAGGAGCATCATCCTCCTGCACGACAACGTGGCCGCCAGCGCGGAGGCGGTGTCCATAATACTCCGTGAGCTGACGGAGCGTGGGTTTGTATTCGTCACAATTGAAGAGCTGTTTGATCTAAACGCGGATAGCGGGCCAACGCTTGCGTCCGGTGTTATCTTCCGCAATGCGCGCGATGCGGGGCGTACTAGCATAAGATAATGAAATCTGAAACGTTTTCGATAACGGCTAAAATTTTATTGGATGTGTTGGAGAAGAAAAAGGCGGCACTTCAAACCTTGCAAAACATCACATATAACCAAGAGTTTTTGTTGTTTAGCCCGATGTTTGACGAAACGGCATCTTTTTTTATGGAAATGAACGAAAAAAAGTGGGAACATATTAATATCGCTATAAAATGTGATGAGGTTTTTGCGGGATGCTGGTCGCATATGCGCGGATTTGCCGATAAATATAAAACCAGATACGTAAATGAACTTCAAAAAATAAAGGGTTTGATAAATGAGGTGCAGGGCTTAGATTTGGCGATACGCGATCAAGAAATGAAAAATAACGAAATATGTATGGCGCGTAGAAATATATAGAGGAATGTTCGTAGAATAACTACATACGTAATTATTCTACGAACCAGCATTTTTTACCTTTTGAATTTTAGGTTTTCTACCGTATCTCCTAATTTATCCGCAATCTTTCTTCCCCTGCGGCATATTTTACGGCGCGTGCGCGCGTCGGAAAGGGCGTATCCTATACCCGCGGCGCTTAATACGCCTAACACTGTTCCTGCAACGAAACTTGCTTTAGCCATACGTAATTCTCCTTTGTTTTTTATTCTGCTTACTCCTATTTTCCCCCTAGATGCAATTAGTTATACTAAAGAAAGGTACTATTTTTATGTCATTTAATTTATCGCCTGATATAACTCTCACGTCTGCCGCCAAGGCTGTAACGCACGGCGAGGCGAATTTAATAGCCAATATGGCTAACATTGCCGCTCTGATTTTTGAATATATAGACCGTATAAACTGGGCGGGGTTTTATTTGTATGACAAAGAAACGGATGGGCTTGTTCTTGGCCCATTCCAAGGCAAGGTGGCGTGTGTACGCATACCATTAGGTAAGGGTGTTTGCGGCACTGCTGCTCAAACGCGGGAAACTGTTGTTGTGCCGGATGTACACGTGTTCCCCGGCCATATCGCGTGCGACGCGGCGTCCCTGTCGGAAATAGTTGTACCCATTATTTGCAAAAATGGAGAGTTGGTTGGGGTATTGGATATAGACAGCCCCATCCTCGCGCGATTCAGCGATGAGGACAGGGCTGTATTTGAGGAATTGGCGGAGATTCTAATTACGGGCTAATATCAATTATTTCCATTGATTATTTACCGCGCAATAAATTTATGCGTCCAGTAAAATCCGTACGTTGAGTTTTCGTCAAATACAAATCCAACGCCGCCGTGTGACAGGGATGGTTGTAAAATATTGTCTCTGTGGAGCGGTGAAAGCATCCAATCACGTACAACCGCTTCGGGCGATGGATGCCCAGCCGCCACATTTTCCGTCATAGCTGCGCCGGGGAAGCCTGCGGCGGCAATTCTGCTATAAAATGGCCGCCCATCGGATGAATTATGTGATACGAAACCATTTGCCGCCATATCACGGCTATGTGCGAGCGCGGCAGATGCGAGTGCGTCTTCCCACTCAAGCGAGGGCAGGCCATGGCGCGTTCTTTCGGCGTTTACGAGGTCGTGTACCTGCCGCGCAAAGTTGTGATGGTTTGCTGGCGGGATTGGTATTGGCATTGTTGTTTGAATATTCGCATTTATAGAATTTGCGGCAAAATCGTTTCCGACGATAAGATAATGAAGCACCACACCGCCCCGCGTTACTGCAGAGCCGACGCCGATATGTGATAGGCCAGGGTTTAATAAAGATTGTGCAAAATATCCGCTTGCCCAGTAATTAAACAGATCCTGTGCTGAAAGCACGTTAATTGCGCTGGTATATAAGATAACTGCATTTTGCGAGAATAAACGCGCGGTATTTATAATGCCGCCGTATGGCCCTTCGTTATGGCCAAGCGGTAGCCCAAGGTCTGCTAATGTTTGAGTATAAAAACGCGCTGCAAGGGTAAAGTTGTCGCTAAAAATGAGCTCCGGCCAGCCATGGGTGCGGCGCAGACCGTTAATTAACCGGATAACGTCATGCTCAAAAGCGGTAGCACCGCCCATGGCCCAATATTCGTTCATCCAAGAATGAAGTTCCTGTTCACTCATTGTCCTATTTGGCAGAATAAGGTTCGATCTTTGTGCGATCGTAACATGTACCTGCCGAGCCTGCCCGTCCCAAATTAGGTTTATGTTGTTAAAAGCGTTTGCCACGTCGCTTATGCGTATAACGGTAACGCCTTCTACATTATAGCTGTTTATGGCGGTTCCAGCTATAAATGTGCGGATGTCTGAGTACATGTATTGGAAGGCTATGCTGCCCGGTGCGGCTTGGTTTATCGGTACGGTTGCTGCCGGGCGCGAAGGTGAACCTTGGCTTTGGGATATATTTAAGGTGCGTTCCGTACCGTCCCAAACGACGTTAAAGCCGTAATACCGCAGGTCCTCCGCAATAACATACGTAAACCCGCCAATATTATAGCCGCGGATTTCCGCACCGTTTATAAAAACGCGGATGTCCGTGTTATGCACATCGCCGATGATGTCGCCGACGCTGCGTGCTGCCAAGGCAAATATTGTGAAGTGCGGTAAAGTAAAAATAGCCGACAATATAAATGCTGATATTAAGTATCGTAATTTCATAATAAAAACTCACTCTTTTCTTATGGAATATGGTAATATTATACCATATTCATTATTAAAATACAACCCTTGTAAAAATTAGCATAATTTTGTGGTGTAAAATACGGAATAATTTGCATAAAAGGTTGACATATACAAAGTTAAAGCATATAATATGTATATAATCAGCCCGACAAATATAGGGTTATATTTAGGAGGAAATGAAATGGACAGAACAAAACAGAAGAAAACAATCAAAATCGCGTCGTTTGCATTGGCGTTAGTGTTGGTATTGTCGGCAGTCGTGTATTTTACGGTGGCTGGCGGAAATGAGAACGGAAACAATGTACATGCGTCGGAAGGTACATATGCTCATCATGTGCATTGCTGCGGCTATAATCATACCGATAATGTTGGACAGCGTGTTTGGTATACATTCTGCGAACGAGGAATAGATCGTCCGGGATTCCCTGGGGCTACTTGCAATCAGAGGTTGATGATTTGCCATGCTGGTTGCAATCCAGGGTGGGGGACGGTATGTCCTACGCATGGATGCACAAGTTGCGGAGTATGGGTACGAGATTACAATTATGAACAAGAATAATTAAATGGCACACAACATATAGAATATGATATTCATCAGCTGAAAGGAGCTTTCATTTAAATGTTTAAAAAATTTATGGCGGTTATATTGATCGCTTTACTCATACCATCGATAATCGTTTTTGCGAACACAGCGGAAGACCAAGCCAACGAATTAGGTACGGCCGGAAACTTTTTGGAGGCACAGGGATGGGATAACGATTCTCCGTCGGCATTTATCATGGCGAGGACAATGTTTTTACTGCCCTTACTGGAAAATATATATAGGGATGTTAATTTTACCGTCAGCCTTTATGATGCGTTCTTTTCGTACTTCCCCATGGTTGCGCAACGCATATTTACCTTCGGCGAGGCGGCGGCATATGTCCCCGAATTGTCAATCATACAATATATCGGCGATTTTAACCTACGCCTAGTAATGTTTGAAGGGCCGGGGTTCGTTATGCCGTGTGAATGGAACGTGTATTTTGAAGCCAACCGCAGGTTGCCGGTACCCAGCCCCGATACTTTGATTATCCCGGCAGACAACTTCGGCTTTTTCTCAGATGATTTTGGCCATGACCTTTCCATTACGTTATGGTCGGATTACAGCAATTCGTTCAGACGCGGCTATCGCCTTACTCCAATCGAAGGGCTGGATGGGTTTTATGTCGTCCGCCCGCGTATTTCCAATCCGGTAACCGACGCTTTGCCTAATGAGGTTAATGCTTTTGTGTTCATAAACGATGATATTGAGCTGCTGGTACGATTTGGGCACGCAACGTGGTTTCCGCAAACATATATTAACTTAAACCGTTCGATATACGTAATTACCAACGATACGATTGCCGATTTTATCCATAGTCTTAATTTTAACGAGTTTATTTCCGCTTTTATTGCTTTTGACGCCGTGCGTTAGCATCCTTGCCCATTGAGTAATTATAGCTGTTTTATGGTTTATAAGTATACCCCCGGTGATCCTTGTGATATATCGGGGTTTTTCGCGTCTGTCGATAAAGCACTAAATATGAAACAAAAACCCTTGACAAACATGCTTTGGTTATGGTAACATTACGGAACGGCTTATACTGTGTAAAACCCTGTGTTTTCCGGGTTTTATTTTTATATACTTGTCAATTAAAGTAGGAGTGTGTAAAATAAGTATACATTCATTCAAGTAATTTCGCATATTTCATTGGTTTAACTGGCAAGTTTATATATACGATTTTAACGAAAGAAGGATAGCTTTATGTACAAACTGAGAATTATCATTATCGGCGCAGCTGGACGGGATTTCCACAATTTCAATACAGTTTATAGAGATGACCCTAGGTACGAGGTAGTGGCCTTTACGGCCGCCCAAATCCCTGATATAGCAAACCGCAAATACCCGGCCGAGTTAGCCGGATCCTTATATCCAAACGGCATTCCGATTTATGAGCAGGACGAGTTGGAAAGGCTTATAAAGGAGCATTCCGTTCATGAATGCGTGTTTTCATATAGTGACATCACATATGCCGCTGTTATGGCGCTTGGCGCGAAGGTAAACGCCGCCGGTGCGGACTTTTCCATGCTTGGGCATAACGATACGATGCTTAAAAGTGTAAAGCCGGTTGTTGGCATTGGCGCGGCGCGTACGGGCTGCGGTAAGAGCCAGACTACGCGTCGTATAGCCGAAGCTTTGATGGAGCGCGGGCTTAAGGTTATCGTTGTCCGACACCCTATGCCCTATGGCGACCTTAATGAACAGAAAGTACAGCGCTTTGCGCATATAGACGACCTCGCCAAACATAAATGCACCATCGAAGAAATGGAAGAATATGAACCGCATATCATGCGCGGCAACGTGGTTTACGCCGGCGTTGATTATGAAGCGATTGTACGCGCCGCAGAGAACGACCCAAGCGGCTGCGATGTTATCCTTTGGGACGGGGGGAACAATGATTTCCCGTTCTACAAGCCGGATCTGATGATTACCGTCGTTGACCCGCACAGGCCGGGGCACGAACTGTCCTACTACCCTGGCGAAATAACGCTGCGTCTCGCAGATGTTGTAGTCATCAACAAAATAGACAGCTCCAGTTTTGAAAATATACAAATCGTTAGAACTAATATATCAAAAGTAAACCCGGGCGCAACGGTCATAGATGCGGTGTCAACGATTACGGCGGATAACCCCGACGTAATCAAGGGTAAACGCGTTTTGGTTGTGGAAGACGGGCCAACACTTACGCACGGTGAAATGACAATTGGTGCAGGCATAGTTGCCGCTATGCGCTTTGGAGCGGGTGAAATCATTGATCCGCGCCAATACGCCGTAGGGAAACTGGCGGAAACGTTTGAATTATACCCTAACATCGGCACGGTTCTTCCTGCCATGGGTTACAGCGAACAACAAATGAAGGATTTATCAGAAACAATCGATAAAACCGATTGCGACAGCGTTGTTATAGCAACGCCAATTGATCTAGCTCGCGTTATAAACATAAAAAAGCCCAGCACGCGGATTTCGTACAATTTACAAGAAATCGGGCGGCCGGATATTGACGATGTTTTGGACAAATTCGTTGCGAAAATTAAGGGATAAATATTCATGGGCATTTACCGGTGTGATAACCGGAAAATGCCCATATTTTTTGTTTTAATAAAATATCAATGTTACTGTCGTATATTACACAAACGGATTTGTTCGTCTAATGTTATTCCTAAAAAATTAAATTCACACAAGACATTTAATATTTCTTCATGACTATACTTGCTTCCTTTAATATGCTTAATGCCGGAAATAATGCTTTCATGATCTTTTTTAGTATTATGTTCATGTACGTAAACAGCTGTAGCAAGCAATTCTAATTGTTTGGGACGCCATCCAGGAATATAATGATTTATTATCATATCGATACGCTCACGATCAACTTCATTTTCCACAAACTCTTCTAATTCAATTTCATAAGTACGAGGGCCAAGTCTATGTCCGTGAGCTGTATATTTCATTTCAATGTTTCCATCCGCTACGAGCACACCGATTTCTTCATCCAGGTCTGAACTATAAGGACCATAAAAATATAAATGGTAATTATAGCCTAAATTAACGCCAGCTTTTTGAATTAGGTAAATCATTTTGTGAACTGTTTTTTTAACAGGATGGTTTTCAGGAAATCCATCGAGACGATTACTTATTTGCTTAATTACATATGCGGCATTATTCTGTACTATAAATTCACTCATAAGTTATCCCCCTCGTCTTCAACAATTGTGTCGTTATAAAAATTACGAACAATTTCTAATGATTTATCTCTGTCAAGTTTATCAACATAAATTCTTCGGATATTTATGGGGCTGTTAAGCCCCTTTAACAATACTGATTCCTCAATTATACTCTTCGCTGTTTTGCTATGAGGAACAACAACAGGTACACCTTTACCTTCTGGATCATCAAACTTTCCAATCACAGGCATTTTATGCGGATGTTTTTCAGCTTGTCCTTCCCAAACAGACCCTTTTTTAAGACGTTCGCTTAATGTTAATTTAATTTGATTATATACTACATTTTCTTCTGTTGAATTACTGTGTATACGCGTTTGATAGACACAGCTTTTTACATTTCTTTCCATAAAATTAATAGCATCTTCATTATTTTTTTGTACAGCCTCTTTTAATAACCCAATTATGACATTGTCATCGTATTTTAAATATTGATCTAATGGGAATTCTGAATTAATTTCACCAATATTTAAACTTTTTACTGCTTTAATCATTAAGTAATCCAGATAACAACGTGTTTTATGAAAATAAACTTGTATAAACATAAAGTACCGTGCTATTACAAACTCCTCAAACGCATGAATTCCATCCCGATCAATTGCAAGTTGAAAAATATTATCTTTTTCATTATTATAAACAGTTAACGATGAAATAAACTTTTCAACATCATATTTACCATAATTTACTCCACAAAAATATGAATCACGTAAAAGATAGTCCATTTTATCACAATCTAACTCGGAATCCATGAAGCCGCGCAATAACTTAAATTCTCTTTGACGGTATCTATAATCATTTTCTGGACTTTTTTGACCGTAAATCAACCATAGCAAACTCGGAGTTATTTCGTATTTTTCGATATCATCAACAATATGGTTATCAGAAATAAATTTCTCACTAATCTGTTTTATGTACCCAGCTATTTCTGTTTCACAAATTATTCGCATCGTAAAATGTTCATGTTCGACCCTTTTTTTATCTTTAGGGTCATTTGGATCTTTCGCAAATAATCCTTCAAAAGCGTGTGAAAAAGGTCCATGTCCTAAATCATGTGTAAGAGCGATTAACCGTAAAACTTGTTTATACCATGCCTCATCTAAGTTATTAAAAAGACGTTCCCCCGTTCTGTTGGCGTAATTGTTCATTGCAGATACAAAGGCCTTAGAAGCTAGGTGCATAACACCTATAGAATGTCCAAATCTAGTATGCTCTGCTCCAGGATAAACTAAATAACTGGTTGCAAGTTGTTTAATATTTCGTAATCGTTGAAATGGAGCAGAATCAATTATTTTAAGCTCTAAATCAGTGACTTCTACAAAATCATGTATTGGATCACGTATTTTTGGCAAAGAAATCACCTCAAAAATTTATTTTAGAACTTTATTTTATATTATGACTGTGAAATCATAAAATGTCAAGAAAATATTTCATAAACTAAAAAAATTTTTTATCGGTGAAATAAGCGTCAATCGCTCATATTTCTTATTTAAAATAATAACTTTCAACCTTCCAATTCATGTAACTGCCGTTCCTTTTCCGATTTCAGAAATTCTTTGCTCAGCAAAATAACAATACTGCTGTCGCATATACTATGTTCGTTAATTGTTACTTTTTCCAATAAGCATTTAAAATCTTTGTTATAAATGCGGTATTCATGGTCACATTTCATAAATAAAACCCTCCTGTTTTTGAAATAAAAAAACTTTTCTGTAAATGACATGTCGCGTCGTATATTTTGATTTGATTATACGCCATAATATGACGTATGTCAAGACAATTTGGAGTTTTTTTATGCTTAATGACAGGATTCGTTCTGCGCGAATGTACAGGGGCTTAACAATGCAAAATATGGCTGACGAGCTTTATATTAGTTTACGTAATTATCAGAGATATGAAAGCGGCGAAACAAGCCCAACGCTAGAAGGGCTTGTACACATAGCGAATTTACTTAATGTGCCTATGGATTATCTGCTTGGCAGGGATGAATATCTGAAGTCTTTGGGTATAATCGTCGACATAGACCCCGTAATTCCTCCAAGGCGGCATATCCGTAAAAAATAGGGATTACCCAAAATACTTCCGCATATTTTTTAGGGCGTTCTTTTCTAACCGCGATACCTGCGCTTGGGATATACCTATCTCACCCGCTACCTCCATTTGCGTTTTGCCTTCGAAAAACCGCAAATCTATAATATGTTTTTCGCGCTCGTTAAGCCGCTTCATGGCTTCGGCCAGCGAGATGTTCTCGATCCACGTTCCGTCGTGGTTTTTTTCGTCTGATACTTGATCCATTACAAAGATTGCGTCGTTGTCGTCCTGGAAGACTGGTTCAAATAACGACACGGGATCCTGTATCGCGTCCAGCGCGAAGACGATGTCCTGTTCCGTTATCTCCATTTCCTTGGTTATTTCCGCAAGTGTTGGCTCTTTGCCGTTTTGGTTTATCAATCGTTCCTTTGCCTGCAGTGCTTTATAAGCCAAATCGCGGAGAGAGCGGCTTACGCGGATGGAATTGTTGTCGCGTAAATAACGGCGTACTTCGCCGATTATCATAGGCACGGCGTAGGTAGAAAACCTGACCCCCTGCGTTATATCAAAATTATCAATAGCCTTTATCAAGCCAATGCAGCCAACCTGAAAGATGTCGTCAGCATTCTCGCCGCGGTTGTTGAAGCGCTGTATTACGCTAAGAACAAGGCGCAGATTACTATAGATATACTCCTCCCGCGCTTCCTTGTCTCCGGCTAAAACCTTATCAAACAAAGCCTTCTTCTCGTCGTTCTTCAAAATCGGCAACTTAGATGTATTTACGCCACATATCTCAACCTTGTTAGACAACATTACCTATCCCTCGTATATCTAAGCGTAATGAAGCAGTTTAGCTTCATTTAGCTATCTATAACGCTAATCAAGGGTTGGAAGTTTCGACCTTAGAAGATGTCTGCGTTTCTGCAACTGAACGCTTTAAACCCTTGATTAGCGTCTATAATATACACCTTAGGATTTCCTTGGGGAAATATTTTTATACTGGAAACTATAACCAAAGGCGGCAGAAAAGATTTGCATTATAATTTATCATATGGTATTATAGTAAGCGATACTTACGTTGTATTTAAGCATAAGTAGTTTGGGGAAGGTGATGATATGCCGGACACATTGGGGGTACGCATAAAAAACTTGCGCTTGGCAAAAAAGCTTACGCAGAGTGACGTTGTCGGGTGCTATATGACGCGTAATATGCTTTCTAAGATAGAGAACGGCTCGGCGACGCCGTCCGTGCGGACACTGGAATACTTGGCGGCCGTAT
Organism: Defluviitaleaceae bacterium; assembly: GCA_009785555.1. Lineage (GTDB taxonomy): Bacteria > Bacillota > Clostridia > Lachnospirales > WRAX01 > WQWB01. Next base: position 10,098 of record WQWB01000020.1, read on the forward strand.
TGGGCGTGCCGGTCGGTTATTTGCTTGACGAGCGTAAGGCGGCAAGTGAGGTAAATGTTTTAAAACAGCCGGAACGAGTTGCAAAGTTAGCGCAGAAGGCTGTTGAGTTTATTTGTGCGGGTAATCTGGATTCCGCGCGGGATATGCTTAACAATATCATTAAAGAGTGTAATGACGGAAGAAAAGGTGGAGCCGATGAATAAATATCCGAAGCAGTTTTTAGGGCATGATTTTTTGTTAGAGAGTGAGCTTGCTCTCCGTTTATATAGCAATATTAAGGATTTGCCTATTATAGATTACCATTGCCACCTTGATCCGGCGGAGATTGCGCTGAACAAGCGTTTTGGCAATATCACGCAGGCCTGGCTTGGGGGTGACCATTACAAGTGGAGGCTTATGCGTGCGAACGGTGTGGCGGAGGAGTTTATCACCGGTAATGCGTCGGACTATGATAAGTTCTATGAATGGGCGCGGACGGTTGAAGACCTTGTCGGCAGTGCGCTGTACCATTGGTCGCATCTGGAGCTTCGCCGTTTTTTGGGGTATGAGAAAACCCTGTCGCGCAGTACGGCGGCAGAGTGTTATGAGCATTGTAATAATATTATGCAGAACCCTAATTTTGACGTCTGGAATATTTTGTCGAAATTTAACGTGGAATTGCTATGCACGACGGATGACCCATGCGACACGCTTGAGTGGCACAGGAAAACGGCGGATTCCGGTATTAGCACAACGGTGTTGCCCACTTTCCGCCCTGGGCGTTTGTTGGCCGTTTCGTCGGGTTTTGCGGAGTATATAGATAAGTTGGGTGAGGTCGGCGGGATAAAAGTTACGGATTTTAATTCGTTAAAAGCCGTAATAAGCACGCGGGTTGAATTTTTCCACCAAAACGGCTGCCGCCTGGCGGATGTACCGCTGGAGCCGCCCGTATACGCCGATTGCACGGACGAAGAGGCGGATGTTATCTTCCGTAAAGCGCTTGCTGGAAAGCTGGAGGGTTCGGAAGAAGCAAAGCTACGTACTGCGATATTCACTACAATGGGGCGTATGTTTGCGGTGAAGGGTTGGGCTATGCAGCTGCACATAAACGCTTTGCGTAACAACAACGCTTATATGCATGCTAAGGTCGGCAACGATGCTGGGTACGACAGTATTTTGGATACGCCGCTTGCCTTGCCGCTTAACGGTTTGTTAAACTCGCTGGCACGGGGCGGTGACCTACCAAAAACAATACTTTACAGCCTTAACCCAAATGACGACGATATAATCGGCACGATAGCCGGTAACTTCCAATCCGGCCCAATGCGCGGTAAAATGCAGCACGGCGCGGCGTGGTGGTTTAATGATACGAAGACTGGGATGGAAAAGCAGATGCAGTCGCTTGCGAATACTGGTATGCTTGCTCGCTTCGTCGGTATGTTGACGGATTCGCGCTCGTTCCTCAGTTATGTAAGGCATGAATATTTCCGCCGCATTATGGCGAACCATCTGGCTAATTATGTGATGCGCGGAGAGTTTCCAGATGATTTTAACAAATTATCAGAAATAGCGAGCGGCATAGCGTATTACAATGCTAAAGAGTATTTTGGGTTCTAAATATTCCTCTCTATTGGAGGGGCGCGATTGCCACCCGGTAGGGATGCGCAACATAGCGCGTCGCAGACATTTTACCGCGCAGGAACAAAGTACAGACCAGAGCAGTGAGCGAAGCGAACGAGAGGGTGGCTGCGGGTGGTTTTCCCGCAGACGGGGTGGTGTACTCGCTAAACCATAAAATGATCCGATAAGGTGCAATTACTGTAAGGTTCAACTTGAAAACAAAGGACGTTTTCAAGTTGAACAGCTATAATAGTGGGGAATAGCCATGAGTATAATAACGTGCAAATAAAAGCCATTGGATTTGATATAGGCCAAACGCTGGTGAATTATAACGCTCCATTAAATTGGAATGCATTGTTCCCGGACGCTTTGCGTAAGGTTATGCGCGATTGTTCAATCGATAGGTATGATAAACTGGATTTGGCGGCCGCGATCTTGTCTAAATATAATACGAGAGAAAATTATAGGGAATACGAAGTCTCGTCGGACATTATTTTTAAAGAGATTTTTGACGTATGGGAGTTAGATTATAATAAGATAACATCTGCCAAAGAAGCGTTTTACGGCTTTTTTCAAGCAGATGCCGCGCTTTTTGGCGATGTTTTGGAGACGCTTGATGCGTTGATGGCACGAAGCGTACGATTAGGATTTTTGACTGACGTTGCTTACGGCATGGATAATATTTATGCGCTGAGGGATATAACAGAGATACGGCATTATTTTGACGCGGGGTTTACGTCGGTGGATATCGGGTACAGAAAGCCGGACGCGCGCGGCTTTTTGTGCCTTGCTGGCGCGCTTGGCGTTGTGCCGCATGAAATGATGTATGTGGGTGATGAGGAGAAGGACATTATCGGCGCGAACAGGGCCGGCATGGTGTCGGTGCTTGTAAGACGGGATGTTAAAGAAAGGTGTTGGGATTGGGGGCAGGATTATACTGTAGGTAGTTTAAGTGAGGCTTTGTATATAATAACGTAGGGGCGAACTGTGTTCGCCAGGCATCTGGTAGGTTGCCGTAAACGTATAGGCGAACATAGTGCGCCCCTACGAACATTCCTCTATATTAAAACAACGTCAACTGGTTGCTCTCTGGTATATCATCCAAAATACCGTTTGTGACGAACAGTTCCATAATCGTTTTACTAATCTTCGTCCTGTCTTTAAAATTCTGTTGGCTGGTGAATGGCTCTTCTTCCCGCGCGGTGACAATCTGCGCAGCGGCCGCGGAACCTAAGCCGGCGATGGTCAGCAGTGGCGGCAATATGCCGTCTGGCGTTGGCACAAAGCGGCTTTGATGCGACTCGTAGATATCTATCGGCAGGAAGCTAAACCCGCGCTCGTACATCTCCAGCACAATTTCCAGCTGGGTTACAGCGCTTTTTTCTTTTGCGGTCGCGTCCTTGCCCAGGGCGTTTATGCGGCGCAGCTCCGCCGCGGCCACGTCTGGCCCTTTGCACATTTTCTCATAGTCAACCTCGTCCGATTTGACGGAAAGAGTGGCCGCGTAAAAGGGCAGGGGATAGTGTAGCTTGTAGTACGCTATGCGTACGCTCATCATGACATATGCCACCGCGTGCCCCTTGGGGAAGAGGTATTTAATGCGGTTGCAACTGTCTATATACCAATCTGGTATGCCGGCTCCCGCCATCTGCTCGGCCTCATCGTTAGTAAGGCCTTTGCCTTTGCGTACCTTCTCCATCATGTTAAACGCGAATTTTCTATCCATGCCTTTGGATACGAGGTTTATAAGTATATCGTCCCTCGCGGCGACAATGCCGTTAAGGTCGGTAACACCGGAAGAAATAAGCTCCGCCCCGTTGCCAAGCCATACGTCTGTGCCGTGGGACAGGCCGGAGATCTTCACAAGCTCCGTAAAGCTTTGCGGTCGCGTGTCCGCAAGCATTTGGCGGACGAAACCCGTGCCAAACTCCGGTATGCCTATTGTGCCTATTCTGCGCCCTTCAGGGTCTACATAACTGCCGTTAAACATGCTCATCACGGTTTCATCACCCATATCAACCTCCAATGGATCGGCGCCGGTGTAATCATGCAGTAGGCGGATAACCGTGGGCGCATCGTGGCCGAGTATGTCCAGCTTCATTAATCTACCTTCCAATGCGGAATGGTAGTCGAAATGCGTTGTGGTTATCGTGGAATCCTGGTTATCTGCTGGGCGTTGGATGGGGCAAAACTCGTGTATATCATGCCCTTGGGGTACAACGATAAGCCCGCCTGGGTGCTGGCCGGTCGTGCGCTTTACGCCGACAAGCCCGGCCACTAGGCGATTCTGTTCCGCCTTGCGTTTTGCTAAGCCTTTACCCTCGTGGTACTTCTTAACGAAACCAAATGCCGTTTTATCCGCCAAGGTGCCGATCGTGCCGGCCTTAAATATGTTATTTTCTCCGAACATTTCGGTGGCGTGGGCGTGGGCGCGGGCCTGGTAGTCTCCAGAGAAGTTAAGGTCTATATCCGGCTCCTTATCGCAGTCGAAGCCGAGGAAAACCTCAAACATAATTTCGTGGCCGTCTTTGTGTAGAGGCGTGCCGCATTCAGGGCAGTCCTTGTTTGGTAAATCGTAGCCGGATAGGCCGGGCAGGCGTTTTCTTAATTCCTTGGCTTCGTCAGAATCAAAGTCTGAAAAACGGCAGCTTTTGCAGTAATAATGTGCCTCAAGCGGGTTAACTTCCGTAATGCCGGACATCGTTGCCGCAAAGGATGAGCCGACCGACCCGCGCGAGCCAACGAGGTAGCCGTTTTCTATTGACCTCTCTGTTAAGATCCGTGCCGCATTGTACAAGCTTGCGAAGCCGTGCTTACAGATGGACCCCATCTCGCGCTCCAGACGCGCCATTACCACGGCTGGTGGCGCATCGCCGTATAGATTGGCCATGCGGCTTGACGCGATCTCCTTAAGCTCATCCTCGCTGCCGTCGATAATTAAAGGATACGTGCCGCTTGGTAACGGGCTTGGCTCTTCCACCATGTCGGCGATAATGTTTGTATTGGTGATGACGATTTCCTCCGCCAATCCGCGGCTTAAATAATTAAACTCCGCAAGCATCTCCTCTGTCGTGCGGAAGTAGAGCGGTGCCTGTAAGTGCGCGTCCTTGTATCCCTCGCCTGTCATGATGATCTCGCGGTAGATCGCGTCCTCTGGCTCCAAAAAATGCGTGTCGCATGTGGCGCAAACTGGTTTGCCTAATGACTTGCCGAAGTCGATGATCTTTTTGTTGATATCAATTAAATCTTGTTCTGACGGCACCTTGCCTTCGCGCACTAGGTACATATTGTTCCTATGCGTCTGTATCTCTATATAGTCGTAAAAATCCGCTATTTTCACCAATTCGTCGTGGGGTTCGTTGCCCAATACGGCGGAGTAAAACTCGCCAGCCTCACATGCCGTACCCAAAATAAGCCCTTCGCGTTTTTCTTGAAGCAAAGACTTTGGAATCCTTGGCCGCGAGCGGAAAAACTCCATATTTGATTTTGTGATAAGTTCATATAAATTACGCATACCCGTCTGGTTCTTTACAAGTATGATGATATGGTAGCTCGTCATTTTCTTAATGTTTGTGATGGTGTTGCCGTATTTGTCCGGCGTGAGGTCGTCCAGCAAATACCCTTCCATGCCATAGATGATTTTGATTCCGTGAGTTTTGCCGGCTTTTTGCGCGTCTGGGAAGCAGTGTACGTTGCCGTGGTCTGTAATGGCTACAGCCGGCATACCGAATGCTGCCGCCATCTTCACCACGTCACCGACGGAGCACATTGCGTCCATTTGGCTCATTTGCGTATGGCAGTGTAACTCCACACGTTTAACCGGCGCGTTGTCAGCCCTCTTTGCTTTGGTTTTGCCGGGCGTAATCTGCGACGCCATGATAAGAAGCTCTCGGGCGAATTCGTCGTACCTAACCTTGCCTCTAACGCATACGGCGTTACCCTTGCTGACGTATGATAGGTTCTCGTCAAACTCATTTTTGTCCTTCGTAAAGAACTTAACAGTAACTGAATCCGTGCCATCGGTTATGTCGAATGTGTAGAGCATACGCCCCGTTCGCGTACGCATCGCCTCAAACCTAAAAACCTCGCCGGCTACGACGATATCGTCGCCTTCGATAAGTTCTTCTTCGAGTTTGGTTGGAGTGCCTTTTATAGAACCATGTTCCCCCCACATCTTTGTGCGGCGGTTATATGTATTTTCAGAATTTGGGCTGCCGAATATCTTTTTTGCGTTGGGGGCTGGTTTTTTGTTTGATTTTCCTGTTGTGCCGATGTTTGATGCAACGTTAGGTGACGTGGTCGGCGGAACTTGAGGTTGTGCTGGGAAAGGGGTCGGCGCGGTTTTTGGTTGTGCCGCCGGGTCGACGAAGGTGATTTTGACGCCGGTGCCACAAACTGCCGCCGCGCGCGCCTCCATCATTTTACCGATCCCCTGTGCACTTAATAAAAACGCCCCGGTTTTTACAAGGTGTACGGTAACTACGGCTGAAACCTCATCATATTCATAACGTGCATCCTGCAATAAAGCTTGGCTTAATGGGTTTATTTCTTCTATCAAAGTGGTATAATCCATATACTTTCATCCTTCGGGTAAAATTAATTCGCGAAATATTTAAAACTAACCTATAGTATAGCATATTGAAAAAAGTAATGGATGGATTTACAAATATTTTACATAATAATTTAAAAATACGTATTGACAAAATAAAATTTACGTGTTATTATGCAAATACGGAATACGAAAATCCGAAATGAGAAATGTGGAGGTATATAAAAATGAAAAAGGCAATCAAAACACAAAGAGGGCGTAATGTTTTTGAAAATTATGATGTCAATTATATTTATGGGCATGATGCAAGGTTGGAATCCCGCCGGCGCAAGGAACAGTTTGAGAAAAATTTGCTGTTAGGCAATTACGGAAAAACGGAATTAAATGGTATGGCAGGATTATTGCATGCAATGCGGTAAAGCTATTTATGATGAAATCTAAAACTAACTAAAAATCGGAGGCAGGAAGATGAACGGCAATTATAATAATGATAATAGCAATAATAATATCAGGGGCGAAATGGACCGTTTGAATAATGAGTTGGCGGAAATGAAAGAGTTGCTGAAGAGTTTGCTTGGGAACCAAAAAGCATGGGGTAAGGAAGAGGTAGCAGAAGAGCAAAAGGCAAAGGAACAAAGCGGAGCAGAAGAACAAGCTACCAATAACAATAATAACAATAACAAGCAAGGGGAACATGCGCGTGCCTGTAATTGGGAAGAGTATGGCGAGCAGATGCGCGAGTACGGCAAGAAAATTGCGGAACATGCAAAGCAGAAATTTGAGGGAAAGAAAGGGTTGCATTTCGGCGTATATTCGGGAAAGGACGTGCCGCGGCCACCCAAAGCGCCGCGGCCGCCAAGAATGCCCAAAATGCCCAAGTTTGGTTTTTTTAACCCATTTATGTCGGATGATAAGGATTTTGAGAAACTTACGTTTGACCTCAATAATCTGGTTGAGGGGTTTAAGTCCATAAAACCGGATATTGACATTGATGTTGTGGATTTGGGGCTTAACCCAATCCTGTCAAACCTTAGAAAAAAAGTGCAGGATGGTGAGCGCGGCGTGGTTACGTATGCGGGTGGCTTCCGCCATGATGGCGGCGAAACGTATTGGATGAAAAAAGAAGTGTCGTTTAACGACATCCTCTCTGAATTGCACAGCAGCGAGGTAGAAAAGGTGCTTACAGCACTTGGCAGCCGCCAAAAATTGGATATTTTGGTTGCGCTTCTTCAAACGGCATCTACAGTGAACGAGCTTGTGGCGTACCTTGGGCTTAACTCTACAGGGCAGGCGTACCACCACCTCAACGCGCTCACGGCCGCCGGCCTGGTCGTCGCGGACGAGGAGGAGAAAGGTGTGTACAGCATAGCCGACAGTCGCGTCGAGGGGCTTATCATGATCCTCGCCGGCGTGCGTTCGCTGATTGATGCAGGTGAATAGGCGTTATTATTAAATGTGAAGGTGCAACTATGATAAAAGCGGTGTTATTTGATTTCGACGGCGTGTTGACGCTTGACGAAAACGGCACGTCGTCAATTTGTAACTATATTTGCCGGGAGCGAGCAACGGGTATCTGTAAAGCGGAGTTTGAATATGAGTACCGGAAGTATAATAAAGATTTGCTATTAGGTAAATTAACGCACGAAGACGTATGGGACGATATCTGCGGCGCGGTCGGACAGGATCTTGATATTAGCATTTTGCATGAATCGTTTATATATACCCCAATAAATTTTGATATGATTGAATTGGTGCGTGAGCTAAAGGAAATAGGCTTGGCAGTCGGAGTTGTTACGGATAATAAATCAGACCGGATAAAAAGTATTATTGATCATTACAAGTGGCACGATCTGTTTGATGGTATTGTGGTTTCTGCTGACGTGGGGTCTGGCAAAACCAGCGAAGCCATATTTCATGAAATATTTAAGGTTTTGTCCGTAAATCCAGAGGAATGTATTTTTATCGACAATACGAAGAAGAACCTTGAAGTGCTTGACAGATTAGGCGTAACAACAATATGGTTTGAGTTTGAGGTAATGGACGTTTCTGCTTTGAAAGATAAAATCTTGTAAAATACGTGGTTTTATGCTATGCTTTATTATAAAAAGGGGTGGAGAGTATGACGGATGCATTAAAAAATGAATTGAATGATATCGTAAAAACCATTGTAGAAACGGGATGGGTGACTAGGATAATACTGTTCGGTTCCCTTGCCCGCGGCGACGCGCGCCCTGACAGCGATATCGATCTATGCGTCCTCACGCCGATAACGGACAGGCGACCGCGGGACATAACAGTTGATTTGTTGATGAAGCTTTGGGATATTCAAAAATCTCCTTTGGATTTATTAACATACAGACAAGAAAGTTTTGAAAACAAGGCGGAAAAAAAACTAACGTTTGAAAATACAATTCATAATGAAGGGGTAGTTTTATATGACCGATAGCCTAGATGTAAATGAATGGATTCGTTATGCTCAGATGGATTATGATGCTGCAAAAAACATGGCATTATTATTTAATCCTGTACCCTTAGAAATTGTGTGTTATCATTGTCAGCAAGGTGCAGAAAAAATTTTAAAAGCATATGCAATAGCTAAAAACGAACCTTTAGTTAAAACACATAATTTGAAAGTAATTATAGAGCAATGTCTTAAACATGACGAAACATTTAATTTGCTGGCAAAAAACTGCCTCTCTCTTAATGGTTACTCTGTTATTTCTCGTTATCCAATCGGCGAAGATGCTGTCACCGAACAAGATATGAACATTGCACTTAAACACGCGTCTGAAGTTATGGGTTTTACGAAGGAAAAACTAAATAGGTTGGGATACAAATAAACATACTGCGTGATTACAAAAAAATGATGGTAAAGCATTAAGGCTTACCGTTATTTTTTTGTTCGGGTATAGTATGGCGACAAAAAGTAGTTGTTTTAAGACGTTTATTATGATAAAATGGTAGTACAATATCTTTTAGGAGGATTTAAAACATGACAGCATCGGCAATGTTCGCACTCATTTTAATCGTGTTTGTCGCGTCCACGGCGTTCAGCTTCTTCTTGAAGTTCCTTACATACTCGTGGCGAAACAAACCCATCCCCGCAAACGTAAAGGACGTCTATGACGCGGAGAGCTACAAGAAGTTCCAAGCCTACAGTATGGCCAACCTCAGGTTTTCCATCATCACCGGCCTAATCAGCACGGCGATAACTTTGGTCTTCCTTCTTACAGAGATCCACGCACGCCTCTACAGTTTCATAAACCCTTACGGCGATACAAACTACGTATGGGCGGGTATATTCATGTTCCTTGTCCCGGTTCTTATTGGCGCAGTCATTGGGCAGTTGATGAGCATTTACCAAACCTTCGTTATTGAGGCGAAATTCGGCTTCAACAAAACAACGCCAGTGACTTTTGTGCTTGACTTTATTAAAATGACTATTCTGCTTATCGTTATCATGGGTGGTTTGCTCTCGCTCTTTTTGCTTATATACAACGCAATTGGAAACTGGGTATTTTTGGTATTTATAGGCATTCTTTTCGCCTTTCAGTTCTTTATGGCGTTTATCTCGCCGTTTCTTATACGTATTTTCTATAAACTTACGCCGCTTGAGGATGGGGAGCTTAAGGATAAAGTATTGGCATTGGCTCAAAAAACCGGAGTGACGGTTAAGGGTATCTATGTGGTAAACGCTTCGAAGAAATCCACACATATGAATGCGTTCGCCTCTGGATTCGGCAAAACTAAGACTATCGGCCTCTTTGACACGCTGATTGAAAAGATGACGCATGAGGAAGTCCTCAGCGTATTGGCTCATGAAATTGGGCATGAAAAAGAGAAGCATGTATTGAAATCCTTCCCTCTTACCATTTTATCCATGTTTGCGATGGCTGCGCTTGCGTTCTTCGTCATTCCTAGCGACGCGGCGGGCGAGGCGTTCGGTTTTGCCGGCGCAAACATCGCGTTTGGCGTATATCTATTCTTCATCCTTTTCCGCCCGATAGACAGGATTATGGATATCCCGTCTAACTGGCTGTCGCGCAAGCACGAATACGAGGCGGATCAGTATGAGGTTAAATATGTCGGTAAAGAATACGGCGTCTCAGCTATGAAGAAACTTTATAGGGACAGCCTTGGCAACCTCACGCCGCACCCGTTCGTTGTTATGATGGAAGCTAGCCACCCAACCTGTACTCAAAGGGTTGCGGCAATGGAGAATGGCGCACCGGGTAAAAAGAAGTAAAAATGTTTTGTCTTTGTGAAACGATGGCGAAGCAATCCAGGAACTTAAAGCGCTGGATTGCTTCGCATGCACTCGTTATGACGATAAATTAACATAAAAGAGGTAAACATGTCTAAAGCCAAAAAGACGCCCAATTCCGCGGCGGTTATAGAGTTCAGTTCAAACAATGTCCGTATGATCATCGTTGAGCGCGTTGGGAAAGAGGGGGGCGATGGCGATGTACGGCAGCTCGGCTTTTTGGAGCGCCCGCTATCCATCGGCAAGGATACGTTTACACATGGCAAACTTGGGTTTGACAAGGTCGGCGCGGCCTGCTCGATAGTTCAAAACTACTTGCAAGAGGCCGCAGCCTACGGCGTACCTAAAAGTAA
>WQWB01000021.1 GCA_009785555.1 Defluviitaleaceae bacterium
ACCTGAATACACGCGGAAAAACGCAAGTTTGCCCACGTGCGGGTCGTTAATAATTTTAAAGGCAAGAGCGGAGAACTTTTCTTTGTCGCTAGGTGCGCGCTCCACTTCCTCACCAGTGCGGGCTAAAATACCTTTACAGGGCGGAACGTCAAGCGGCGACGGCAAATAATCTATAACTCCGTCTAAAAGTTTCTGCACGCCTTTGTTTCTATACGCCGAACCGCAGAAAACAGGGATAATTTTAACAGCACAACATCCAGCGCGGATACCCCTCTTTATCTCAGACGCCGTAAGTTCTTCACCTTCAAGGAATTTATCCATCAGTTCATCATCACAATCGGCAGCGGCTTCCATTACTTCTTGACGAAGCTCCTTCACCTTATCGGCCAAATTGGCAGGAATCGGTATCTCAACCACATTCACACCCTTATCGCCCTCAAAGTGATATGCTTTCTGCTCGATAATATCGATAATGCCTTCAAAGTCCGACTCTGCGCCGATCGGGTACATGACTGGAACTGGAACAGCACCAAGCCTATCCTTAATCATCTCTACAACATTAAGGAAATCAGCACCGACTACGTCCATCTTGTTTACATACGCCAAACGCGGTACGGCATGTTTGTCTGCCTGGCGCCAAACCGTTTCGCTCTGCGGCTCTACGCCGCCTTTAGCGCAAAATACGGCAACCGCCCCATCCAATACGCGGAGGCTGCGTTCAACCTCCACGGTAAAGTCCACGTGACCCGGCGTATCTATGATATTAATCTTCATATCGTTCCAACGCGTCGTCGTGGCGGCGGCGGTGATTGTGATGCCGCGTTCTTGCTCTTGGACCATATAATCCATGGTCGCTGCGCCTTCGTGGCTTTCGCCGAGTTTATAGGTTTTGCCCGTATAGAACAATATACGTTCGGTCAGAGTAGTCTTTCCCGCGTCTATATGAGCCATGATACCTATATTACGAGTGCGTTCTAGCGGAAATTGTCTTTCTGACATTTATTGTACCATTCCTTCCAGACTGGCGACCAGAGGCCGCCCCTACGAAGCGCCACATAGCGCCCATACAACGTAATATTACCATTTATAGTGTGCGAACGCCCTATTGGCTTCCGCCTCCCGGACCTGATCCGGGATCTTAACATAACGTTTTCTACCACTTATAATGTGCGAACGCCCTATTGGCTTCCGCCATCTTGTGAACGTCCTCTTTCTTCTTCACAGCGCCGCCGACGTTGTTGATTGCATCTAACAATTCTTTGGCGAGTTTCTCTTCCATTGTCTTTTCGCCCCTGCGCCTGGCGTATAAAACAAGCCAGCGTAACGCTAGAGCCTGACGGCGCTCCGGCCGTATTTCCATTGGTACTTGGTATGTCGAGCCGCCAACCCTGCGCGCCTTAACCTCAAGCACGGGTGTTATGTTGGCGAGAGCCTCTTCAAACACCTCTAACGCCGGTGCGTCCTTTACTTCGGATACACGTTTAAGTGCCCCGTATACTATACCTTCCGCAACGCTTTTCTTACCGTCAAGCATTACGCAGTTTATCAACTTCGTGATAATCTTTGAGGTATACACAGGGTCAGCTAAAACGTCCCTTTTTGCAACATGTCCTTTGCGTGGCACGTTTGCTTCCCTCCTTACATAATGACCAATCTATTGAGATTGGAAAAGGTACTCCTTCCACAGCTCATCAAAATATAATTCTTTCATCATATTCTGCACTGCGTAGGTTTCATGCCCTTACGAATATATGATAATGGCGAATCATCCATCATTTCGGGCTTGGTATTGATCTTTCGTATATTCCGTGGTTTGAAAGGAATCTCAACCGCGAAATTTAATTATCTAAGCCTTTTTCGGGCGCTTTGCACCGTACTTTGAACGAGCTTGGCCGCGCTTCGCGACGCCGGCTGTGTCAAGTGTACCGCGCAAGATATGATATCTCACGCCGGGCAAATCACGCACCCTACCGCCACGGATCAAGACAACGCTATGCTCTTGAAGGTTGTGACCCTCACCAGGGATATAACCCCAAACTTCCATACCGTTTGAGAGACGCACACGGGCAACTTTACGCATTGCAGAATTCGGCTTTTTAGGCGTTTTCGTCTCTACTTGCGTGCAAACACCGCGTTTTTGCGGGTTCGCGCTATCCGTACGCACTTTGTTGAAAGAGTTATAACTCTTCCCAAGCGCGGGGGCTTTAGATTTCCATTTCTTTTGGCCTCTACCCTGTTTAACAAGTTGGTTATTTGTTGGCATTTAATTCCTCCTTCCCAAAAATGATGATGATGTTGTTGTACGAATTTTCGTACGGGTTTCATATAAGACTCGTTCTAACTTCGCCATTCCATACCCAAACGGGCTGTAAACTGGTAATGTTCAACCATATTTCCGAAGCGGCTTACTATTAACTCGTAAATCATGCGAAACCCTGATGCACGCCATTGGTTCTGCATACAAAAACTTATACACAAAAGTGCAACTACGCAATTTTATCATTTTTATTTAGATTTGTCAAGAAATTTAAGAAAAAATATGGATAAAATTATATATAACTATATAAAACGAGCCGGCAAGCGGTATACCCCCGTAACTACAAAGGTTTTACGCTATGCCGACCGGAGGTTTTATCTGGATTGTTGATAAACAATAAAGGCCGAACTAACTCGCATTAACCGGCTCGCCGTCTTTTTGCACCAACTTGCCGTCTTCATCAAATATAACGGTATCGTCGTCACCGTCAAAGATATCGTCATAATCCTCATCAAAATAATCATCTTCCAAGAAACCTCGGCTACGAAGCTCAGCGGCGGCGTACCTAATCAATTTCGTAATTAATATAGCAAACGCGGCTGCGGACGTAACAATACCTATCCACATGAACACTCTGCCGCAGGCACCTCTTTTTTTCTGTGCACAAAACATAGTTGATCCTCCTAACATAGATAACCTCTTATTTATATCTTCCGTTTAAATGGGGAAATGTCAAGGTGTCGCTGTATTTTATTAAGCCCGTTATGCCATAACCAGAACAGGAACGGCACAAACAGAAGCAACAAAACAAACATTTCGGACAATAACATGAAATCATAAATGCCATGTATAAGCCATGTTACCGCAAACGCCTTAAATAAGTTGACGCGCTGTTTACTTTTTTCCTTTTCAAACCGTGCCATCGCGAAGTAGTAGCCCGTCGTTATCGCAAACAATGCATGTGCTGGTATAGACACAAGAGCTCGTACAAACGCCGTACCCATACCGCCTAAATATGGATGAAGGACATACAGCACATTCTCTGCCCCGGCAAAACCAAGGCTGATGAATACGGAATAAACTATACCATCCACCGGCTCGTTAAGATTTGGATTTCTCCATGTCAAAAAATATAAGGCTGCAAATTTAAACGCTGTTTCCGTAAATGCGGCGACGGCGAACGCGGAGTACGCAGCCTCGCTCAAACGCCCCTGTACCGGCAGAAACGCCGCAAGGCCGGACACGGCAAGAGAAGTATATATTACGGGATAAGTGATGACAAGGCCGGCAATAATACCGACGACAAGCAGGCGGATAGGCTCTTTTTCATATCTATCGCGTATATAAATGTACATAAGAACAATTAGCACCGGTACAACAGCCAAGGACAACATTCAACCACCCTAGCTATATTATTGTACATAATTGGCAATTGTATACATACGAAAGTTAATCAAATAAATCGCTGAGCGACTCCTTTTCGTGTATCCTTCGTATCGCGTCGCCGATAAGACCGGCAGCGGAGATTATTTTTATCTTCTTGCACGTCCTTTCGTTGGCATTTGGGTTGTCTACAGTATCAGTAGTAAACAGCATGTCTATTTCGCTTTTCTCAAGTTCTTTTACACCCTTTTCGCTCAGCATATTGTGCGATACGAAAGCATAAATTTCTTCAGCACCTTTTATTTTAAGCACCCTTGCTGTATCTTTTATAGTGCCGCAGGAAATCGTGAAGTCATCCACAACAACGGCGGTCTTACCTTCCACGTTTCCAATAATATCCAGCACTTCCGCTCTTTCATCATGGCCCGTACGCTGTTTGTTGCCAATCGCGAGAGGCGCATTCAATTTATTCGCATACTCTTTACGGGCAGTTTTGGCAAAACCTTCATCTGTAGATACGATAACATAGTTTTCCAAGTTCATATTGATAATATGTTTGCGGAATAAATCGGAAGCATACAAATGATCCACCGGGCGGCGGAAAAAGCCCTGCACCTGCGCGCTGTGCAGATCCATCATAACTACCCTGTCCACCCCGGCGTTCTCTAAAAAATCCGCGCAGACGCGGGCGCGGATGGAAACCCGGGACTCGTCCTTCTGATCGGCCTTTGCGTAGCCAAAATAAGGAATAATCGCCGTTACGGAGTTTGCGCTGGAGCGGCGGAAAGCATCCAGCCAAAACGAAAGCTCCATAAATTCGTTGTTTGGGTCAAGCCCTATTGTTTGGATGATATAAACATCTTCGCCGCGTACCTTTTCACCGATTTTAACGTACGTATTGTTATCAGAAAATGTGATAGTATTGTTTTTGCCGCGCGCAACACCTAAATACGTACAGATTTTATCTGTCAACCCCTGGCTTGCGGAGCCGGAAAACACCATCATCCTTGTGTTATTATTCATTTCATCCCCCGTATCTGCTTTTTATTCTAATGTCATCACCCGTAAACGGCATAATCGTGTAATTGCCAAGTATGCGCGACGTTATCCTGTCTGAATATATATCTGTTATTTCCTTCATGTTAAGATTGGTGGAGATTACCGTACTTAACTGTGCCGTAAGGCGAGAGTTGAGGATATTGTACAGCTCAGAGCTTGTAATGATTGTTGAGACTTCTGTACCCAAATCATCTATAATAAGCAGGTCTACTTTTATCAGCTGATCCAGCAATGCACGCTTTTCATCCATGGCAGTTTGATCCCTCTCCCTGTCAAAGCGCACCGTCTCTACCAGCTTGAATAAGTCCGTGCATGGCGTGTACAGCACCGATAGCCCTGCATCCAACACATGCTTTGCGATACAGCTGCACAGGAACGTTTTACCCGTGCCTGTACTACCGTGCATGTAAAGATTGTTAAAGTCACGTCCCACCCCATCGGCAAAGTCTTGTGCAAGTTTAACATTCCTCGCCATCATCTTCTTTGGGGAAACGCCGGTTTTACTGTCAGTCTCATCATCAAAAATGCCTATGTCGAAAGTACCGAAGTTTTCGCGTTCCAAAATCTTTGCCATACCGGAATATTTGTAATATCCGGCTGAAAGTGCGGCACAGAAACATGCGCAACGCTCGCCGTTATCTACCCGCCCTGTATCTTTACATAAACCGCATTTATATACATCCCACAGGTAGTTTGGGGGGATGTTTAGTTTTGTTAGGATTTTATCTTTTTCCTCATTCAATTTCCGGCTTATTTCAGCCATTTGCGCGGTTATTTCTCGAATATTTTTTGTATTACTTAAAACCGCATACGTCAGACGCGGGCCTTGTGCTGCGATTTCACGGTCAATCTCGCGCAACCTCTCCGACTTGGCGTAAACCTCGTCTTGCCGCCGCTCACGCAAATAGGCGGCGTTTAATTGCCGCCGCTCAAACTCCCTGTAGACCTCATCAAAAACTTTATTAGCCATTATTCAACCTTAAATAGTTTATCTGTCTGCTCCACAGCCATCTGCATGATCTTATCAAAATCCCATTCACGCTTGTTGCTGCTTGCAAAGCGCGACTTTTGACGCGACTGCGACCTCTCTGCTGATGACGCGGCCAGTTTGCCCTCGTCAAAATGCTCTTTTTCAGCATCCGCATCCTCCACGGTTTTTACGCCGTTTTTGTGCCAATCCGTCAAAATCTTGTCTATGTAGGAAATACTACCCTTGCCCGTTTGGATAATTGCACGGTCACAAGCCTTTATGACTAAACTGCTGGGCAGTTTGTACTCTTTCAGCCATTTTTGGATGTACACCATTTCCGCATCTGTAATGTTGCGGCCAGAACGCCCCATCGCCTTCATTATGGCACGAAAGTCAGAATTGAAGGATTTTATGTAATCCTCCGCATCCTCCACGGTTACGATGCCTTTATCCGCCCAATCCTGCGCCACTCGCAACAAATAATTTGAGTTACGTACCCCCCGCGAACAGCAGTAATCAAGCATTACCTCTATAACATGCACCGGAAGTTTTAACCGGTCGTAAAAATCAAGTAAAAGGCTCATATCCGTATACGTCAGCGCGTCATTATACACGCGTTCCGCCATTTTAAATAGATAGCGCACCTCTTCGCTCTCATCGGCCAGTATACTTATTTCGCCCGTGTCATACGTTCTTTGCCTACCGGAAAAGTTACCGACAGGCGAGAAGGCCTCAATACCCGCGTTTGCCCAATACTCGGCCGCCTCAGCGACCTGCTCTTTCGGCAAACCAATTGCCTTTGCGATTGTAACGTAACTGCGTTTAGAAAAGCTACGCTTCCCGCTTCCATAATGGCGGCACACGTAAAAGCACACAAGCAACGCCCCATGCGAAACCGCAAGTAAATGTTCGTCAATAATTTTATTTGAAACGCATACGAAATTCTTATCCATCAATTTTCTTGCTCCCAATTGTTATAAACGCTTACGACATCGTCATCGTCTTCCAGCAAATCAAGCAGTTTATTTATCTTTTTGATATCCATCGGATCCGTCAATTTAACGTAAACCGAGGGCAGCATTGTCATTTCAGACGAGACCGGCACGATACCAGCCACAGCAAACGCATCCGAAACGGCAGAATACGCATCCTCATCGTCGCCGGTTTGTATCTCGTAACCATCATCGCTTACGACAAAGTCTGTTGCCCCCGCGTCCAATACAAGCTCCATAAGCGCGTCCTCATCCAAAGTGCCATGGCTTTTGCCTTCCAAAAGGATAATACCCGTCTTTTCAAACAAATAACCCACGCAACCCTGAGTGCCGATGCTGCCGTCACCCTTCGTAAACGCGTTGCGTACGTTAGCGGCGGTGCGCGTGCGGTTGTCCGTCAACGCCTCTACGATAACGGCTACGCCGCTTGGGCCGTACCCCTCATATGTTACGCTGTCATAATTTACCGCGCCCAGGTCGCCGCTTGCTTTTTTTATAGCTCGATCAATCGTGTCGTTCGGCATATTGTTAGACTTCGCCTTTTGGATAATATTCTTAAGCGCAACGTTTCCAACCGGATCCGCACCGCCGGCCTTAACGGCGATGGCTATCTCACGCCCGATCTTCGTAAAAATTTTACCGCGCTTTGCGTCCATGCGCTCTTTTTTATGCTTTATATTGGCAAATTTGGAGTGGCCTGCCATGTTATCTGCTCCTTTTTGATGTAATTACTTTATAAAAGAAGTACATTATATCATATTTTGTAAAAATATCAAGCTGGATTATTTTGGATTATTTCGTAAACTATGAAATCTTATGATGTAAACTGTAGAGGGTGTAAGTAACGCTACTAATATACTAAACTTCCTTTTCCCATAGATGGCATATTGAATATGGCTCAAAACCGATACTGTAATAAAATTGCTGATTGGATATTACAATAGCTTTTTTTGCGCCTATTTCAACCGCACGATTGACGGCTTCATACACCACAGCCTTGCCAAGACCATGCCCTCTATACTCTGGTATTGTTACTACAGGCTCAATATAGCAAAAATCTGTACTGGGAAAGTGCCACACGCCGCAATGAGCTGCATATTCACCGTTTTCTGCCACAATAAAGACAGTTAATTTAGGGTCTTGATGTGGTTGTTCAGGAAAGTCATTTATAGAAAGACCCTTTGCAGGCTCGCCGTTATTTCCAAAACCCCTATGAATAACCGCAACAAACTTGTCTATGTCTTTGCTCTCGTGGAAATCCGTAATAGCAAAGCTCTCGTCCAAGTTATATTCCAGCTTCTCAGAACAGTCTAAGAACAAGCAAGTTTCGCTTTTTTCTGTTTGGGCGAATCCTGTTGACTTCAAAACTTCCACAAGTTCATAATCATCTTCGTGAGCAAATATTTGACAACTACCGTCTTTGCTGAAATTTTTAAGGGTATAATCCACCATCTGCGCCTTCAAAAACGTGTACTGCGGATTTGATATGATGTAAACTGGCTTGTCCATGTCATGCGTCACAAGTCCTACAATCTGCTCACCATCCATAAACATACCTATAGAGGGTAATGTTTCTTCATCAAGACTGGAGTGACCCAGAAGCCACTCCCATCTGCCCCAATGCCAATTTTTGTTATACCCTTTTGCTGCATGATGTTTCAGAAACGCTAATACCGAGTAAAAGTCGTCGCACATCCTTTTTTGTGGGTATTGATTAATCTTTATTTTCATATGCTAACACCGCCTAGTATAAGTTTTACGCACGCACCTTGCTTGCCGTGGTACAAAAATGCGCTCTTTTTGGTTGGTCAAATAGACAAGCTGATAACTCGTTCAGACAGTAGAGCATTTTATCATAATTTTTATGTTTTTGTGACGAAGCTCTTCGAACTGCGTTATATACGCCCTTCACAGGTTACACCCTATAACGCAAACTTATCCTTAATAACCCGCGCCACTTCATCAGGCGGCACCCTCGTATTGTTTATGCGTATATAGTTGCCGTGGCTGATTTCCCCTTCGCGCGAGTTTGTCCTCTCGTTCGCATACGAATCCCTAAGCCCCTTTTCCGACAGCGCGACATCCCGTTTCGACGGTTTATTGGCCAGGCGGTTAGGCGTTTTATTTCGCTCTACCCTCTCATCCAGATCAGCTTCAAGCTCAACAAAACAAACTTCCGCGCCGCGCGAAGCGAATATGTCTACCAGCTTCATCGAATATTCCCAACTGCTTGTATTGTCAAACCTACTGACAGAAGTATAGATCAGCCCGTGCGAGCCGCCTTCAGCCACCGCCGCCAAAATCTCTTCGATAAATAATTTGGTTATCCTCCCGCTTGCACCGGCCTTCATGGCATCGGAAAAATACGAAACCAAATCCATCACCATATGGTTATGGAATAACTTTAACCCCGTTATCCTTTCAAGCTCCTGCCCAACCGTCATCTTGCCGACGGCAGGCGGGCCAAATATCCAAACATATTTCATATAAACCAATCCTCTAAAACAATTACATTTCATCCAGCGGAAAAATCGGCCGCGGCGTTTTTACATAAGGCAGGTTACGTAGCGTCAGCGCTGTGTCACCCTCCGTTAGGGCAAAAATGGATTCTTTGGCAATCGCTAGGTATTCTGGGCTTAAGTAACCGGCCTTTATTCCGATTATGTTAAACGACGACGGCTCCAGCCCAAGCGCGCGCAGCGTTTCCGGGCTGTACGTGGCGCACCGCCTGTCTGACACGGTGAAGATTACGCCTCCGGCACGAAGGACGGCGTAATACGTACCCTGCGCCTCTGCAAGCCGCACCAGCTCAACGCTTGCCGTAAATTTCTCATATACCTTGCCGGAATAATATCCACCCATAGGCAATTCAAATACGTCACCATGGTTGCGGGTTAAACAGGCACGGTATGCGCCCGGATCGGCCACGCATGTGTATACCGCGTTTTCAAGCCCGGCATTTATCATCATTTGAAGAAACCGCGTAGTGTCCTGCGATGCGCCGGCTGTTGGGTTATCCGACGTGTCGGAGATTATAAGCGGAAAGATTGCTGCTTTCTTGGCCGCCAATATCGCATCCTCGGGCATCATGGCAGGTGTGCCGTATACAAATTCCTCTCTCTTACCCCAAAATTCGTCCGCCATCTTTGCCGCAAGCTCATCCAACTCTTTTTTCGCCATAACCGGCCCCGTAACCAGCGCGCCTGCCCCGCCGTACGGGCTGTCTGCCCAAGGAAAGCCCATGACATAGGACGAACACAGCACATTAGGCTGCTTATCTATTTCAAAAAGCGATGCGAAGAGTGATTTTGCCGGCTCAACCCGTGTTTCGCTCTGCTCGCCGTGGATGAGCATTGGTATCCGCACAAAGGCGTTCACCATCTTCTCGCCCGTTTTTAGGATGTGGAGTAAAATCTCCGCAGCGCGTTCGCCCGTCTCAACGGCATCGACGTGCGGCGCGGTGCGGAAGGCGGAGAAACCGTCTGAAAGAAGCACCATCCGTTCCGTAACCGTGGCGTGCATGTCCAACGCGCAAACAACCGGGACTTCATGTCCGACGACGTGGCGCACGGCCTCCAGCAAATCCCCCTCAGGGTCATAGCATCCTTCTACTGCCATGGAACCGTGCAGGGCAAGGCATACCCCATCCCACGGACCTTCCATACGTAATTTATCTATTATCCTAGACTTTATGTATTCGTACGCATCCCGCCTGACCGTACCCGACGGTATAGCCCGTGCGAAAAACAACGGCTCGACGCTTGCGCCACCATCTATTAGTTTATCGTAAATCCCCTTCGCCGAACCGGAACTCCTCGTAAAAAAATCATACCCATCAATCAAAAAAAATGACTCTAAACCCGTTGTGAGCTTGTTAAATGAATTACTTTCATGTGCCATACCTGCAAGTGCTATTTTCATGCTCATTCTCCAATCATTGAATCCTCTGATTAAACCCGACAGAACGGGCGTGCGGCTTGAGCGGACGCGTACTTAGCACGCCCGTTTTTACCTCAATCAGAGGATTTCATTATCCTAATAAATGTTGACAAAACCGTCGCAACCTCGGCACGGGTAACGTTATGCACCGGGTCAAACCGGCCATCCGGCCTCCCCTGCATTATGCCGGCCGAACGCATCGCGAAAACGGCATGTGCAGCATATGGCGATATATCAGCCTGATCGGTAAATGGTGCGAAGTGCTGAAAAATTCGCCATCTCTGTAGTTCAATAAAATTCAATTGAGCATACTCAAACAAAAGCATGGCTACGCCCTCTCTCGTTAAGTAGCCGCTATTCGTCAAATATGTTCGGATACCGCTTGCGCTCCCATCCCCCGGCAAATTATTTAATATACCAATAAACTCATCAACAGAAATAGCGGCATTAGGCGCAAACCGATCTGAAGAAACACCGTACATAATACCTAACCCTGTTATTTTAGTAATATCATCTAAAAACCAATCACTGGCGGATACGTCAGAAAAAAACGTGCCATACATTATAAATTCTATGTACTCCTCCAACACCCATCCATTTTCGAATATAATCCGCGAATGCGGAAGGCCGACATATCTAAAATGCCACGGCTCGTAGATTATGCCAGTGATATGCGTTGTACCATATGGGTAGCGCAGAATAAAACCAAACCGCCAGGCGTTTTCGTACAGCCAGCGGCCTTGTTGAGTGTTGGCGAAAGCGGCGGTGAGGGATCCGTCCATAGAGATATCTATCGCCAAGCCAGATTGGTGCTCACTAGTTCCGGGCCGGGCGACGACAGTGGCGGCAAGTGCGGCAGCATCCGCCGCGTTTAGCCCTTCGTTCCTATGCCTCTGCACACGGTTATTGAAAAGCTCCGTTTGGCGCGCGTAGGAACGGTAACCGCTGACGGCGATCGGTACGCGTACGCCATCGGCTTGCATGGCCCTCATCATTTCAAAATACGCTTCCGCCGCCGTCGCTCTAAGCATAACGGCTGTACTGCTGACCGGCACACCGCCGGACGAAAGGCGCACTAAGTCATCCGGCGTATAACCACTTGGCAGATGGTTACTATGGTTTATAAGGCGTATGTAGCCTCCGTCATCATCAGAACTATCATTCGCTAAAGCAATCGCCGCACTTATGGACATAAGCACAACGGCGCAAATTATAGACATGGTAAATTTCAACATTTTTTATTCACTCCTAAATCTCTAATAAAATACTTCACTTAAAAACAAGCCGTGCGGCGGAGCGGTAAATCCGGCCTTTGCCCGTTCTTTATGCTGCAAAACTTCCTTAACAGCTTTAATATCCATCTGCCCCAACCCAATCTCGATAAGCGTACCGGCAATAATACGTACCATATTATACAGGAATGAGTTGCCGTGACACATGATTTCGACTATACCGTTTTTTTCAAGAACATCGATGCCATAAATTATCCTAACCGTTGACTTATTTGACTTGCCAAGCGATGAAAAGCCTAAAAAATCATGTGCGCCAACAAAGAGTACCGCCGCCGTACGCATCGCATCTATGTTCAACCTTTCATTGACATGGCAAGAGTATTTCCTTTCAAACACATTAACGTAGGGTTGATTCCATACACGGTATAAATATTTTTTACCGATGGCATTGTATCGTGCATGGAAACGCGGAGCTGCCTCCGCAATCGATTTTATGGATATATCGTTTCTTAGTTTTTGGTTCAGTGATTCCTTTAACAACTCGACGGAAATATCAGATTTCGTCTTGAAATTAGCTATTTGATTGAATGCATGCACACCCTTATCCGTCCGCCCGGAGCCGATAAGCTCAATACTATCACCGCATACGGCGGACAATAACTCCGTCAACCTCCCCTGTATCGTGTTTGACGTATTGCCCTGTATTTGCCAGCCATTATAGCCCGTACCGTCATACTGCATCGTCATCTTTATGTTTCGTATGGTTTTTTCTTCAATAATTATCATAGTTCTTATATTGTACCACGGTTGCCATTAAATGGTCAAGATAAACTATTTTTCAAAAATATTTTTCGCGCTTTGCTTGCCGTCCGCTGCTATTCCACGGCTATACTCACTAAATCTTTAAAATAACCTTATAAAGTGCAATTAACGTACTCTAATTGGTGTCAGTCACAAAACAAAAACCCTTGACACTTTTGTAAAAAATGCTGTATAATGCGGAAAAGAGATTTTATTACATAAAGCATTATATACAAGGAGGAGACTTCATTGAGAATCAGTGAACACCCGATATTGGACTTTAACCAAGGGCGCGGCGCGCAGATTACATTTACGTACGACGGCACATCCATAAACGGCTTTGAAAACGAAACTATAGCGGCCGCACTTCACGCAGCCGGCATTTTCACCCTCAGCCACAGCGAAAGTGGCCGCCCTCGCGGGATTTATTGCGCCATCGGCAACTGCTCATCGTGTATGATGGTTGTTGACGGCGAACCGAACGTTAAGGTGTGCGTAGAGCTTGCCCGTGACGGCATGGTCGTTAGGACACAGGAAACAAGGGGGACGCTTGCATGATACATATTGACTTATTGGTAGTCGGCGCGGGTCCTGCCGGGCTTTGTGCGGCACAAGCCGTTGGTGCGGCCGGCGGCAGCGTACTTATACTGGAACGCGGCAACGTTCCAGGAGGCCAATTAGTAAAACAAACGCATATGTTCTTTGGTTCAGAAAAGCAGTATGCATCCTACCGAGGTTTTGACATCGCTGATATCCTTATAGATAAATTAAAGGCCATGCCCGGCGTTACGTTAAAAACAAACGCCACGGTTCTAGCAGCATACGACAACGGCGTATGGTCCGCAGAAATAGACGGCGCGTATGTACAGATATACCCAAAAGCCGTCATCGTCGCCACAGGCGCGAGCGAAAAGTCTACACCCTTCCCCGGCAACGACTTGCCCGGCGTTTTCGGCGCGGGCGCGGTGCAAACCTTAATGAACCAATACGGCATCAAACCAGCCGACCGCGTCGTTATGGTTGGCTGGGGCAATATCGGCCTAATAGTAAGCTACCAGCTCCTCCAAGCCGGGGTTAACGTATTGGCCGTCCTTGGCCGTTCCGGCAAAATAGGCGGCTATTTGGTGCATGCATCTAAACTACGCCGTATGGGCGTACCAATTTTAGCGCAGCACTCTGTAAAGTCCGCAAACGGTACGGATCGCTTGGAGAGCGTAACCATATGGCAACTGGACAAAAACGCGCAAGGCATCCCCGGTACGGAAAAGGTGCTTGAGGCGGACGCGCTGTGCATCTCCGTAGGCCTGTCCCCTCTGTCGGAACTTTTATGGCAGGCTGGATGCAAGATGGCCTATATTCCCGCCCTCGGCGGCCATGTCGCCTGCCGGGATGAGTTCCTTCGCACGTCCATACCCAATATCTTCATAGCCGGCGACGCGGCCGGCGTGGAGGAGGCCTCCGCCGCCATGGTTGAAGGCCAAATGGCCGGCCTCTCCGCCGCCGAGTATTTAGGGTACGATATCCCAGACCTAGACGCGCAAAGGCAGGATTGCCTCGCCCAACTTAACTCCCTCCGCCACGGGGCCGTGGGGGAGCGGATCGTCGCGGGCATTAAATCGGCGGGGTTATAGTTATAACGGCATTATAATCGTAAGGGCGAACTGTGTTCGCTTACCGGTAGCTGAAGGTAGCCACTACACAACAGGAGGAAAATTATGAAAAAGACATTAACATTTTTTTATCTATGATAATGATAGTCGCCATGATGATACCTTATAATACTTACGCACAAGGTGAATGTGACACTACTGCAATAATACAAGAGAGCCAAACACAATCCGTAAATGTCCATAAAAACAGACTGAGTGCCGGTTCAAGACATTCACTACACATAAAAAGCAACGGTAGCCTATGGGCTTGGGGTCGTAATTCTAATGGTCAATTGGGTGACAGTACAACTATAGATAGAAACCTTCCAACTCGCATAGGTACTGCCAACAACTGGGTAAGTGCTTTTGCAGGAAATTTCCATTCGGTGGCAATTAACACTGATGGAGAGTTATGGGCTTGGGGTTCAAATTCAAGCGGTGAACTAGGTATTGGTACAACAACAAGAAGTCTTGTACCAATACGAATAGGTGTGGCCAATAATTGGGTAAGTATTGCTACCGGAAGCAATCAGTCCTTCGCAATTAATTCTGATAATGAATTATGGGCTTGGGGAATAAACTTTGATGGTCGTTTAGGTGATGGCACGACAAATAATAGACATTCACCTATAAAAATCTTACCTCTAACAATCACCCCCACCCCCCCCACAAACATACACACAACCCCCGGCGACACACAAGCAACAATATCCTTCACCCCACCAACCGACAACGGTGGTAGCCCAATTACATACTTCACCGTCACGGCACACCCCGGCGGCTATATGGCAACGGGCACGGCCAGCCCAATAACCATTACAGGCCTCACAAACGGTGTGGAATACACCTTCACCGTCACGGCTACAAACGCCATCGGCGCATCCGCGCCTTCGGAAGCATCAAACCCCGTAACCCCATCGGACTTCGGCACAAACCCGCCGACGGGCTTACCTAACATAGCAATATATATTACTGCCTTAGCGAGTTTCGTAGTGCTTACAATTATTTCATGGAGCTATTTCACTAAAAACATTAGGAGACGATAAAATGCTATCACGTACCGGTATACCAAGCGCAGACGATCTGGCCGGCGTTTTCCCATCGGAGGAACGCCTTAAGGCCGGAGCTGTGGCGGTTATAGAATGCTTTGAGCGCATACCTTGCAACCCGTGCGCCACATCGTGCCCACGCGGGGCGATTAGGCCTTTTGAGGACATAAACGACACGCCCGCTTTGGACGTTGAAAAATGCAACGGCTGTGCCCTATGCCTAGCCAAATGCCCCGGCCTTGCCATTATGATAGTGGACGAGTCCTGGTCAGAAGACCGCGCGCTTATCAAGATTCCTTACGAGTTTCGCCCTTTGCCCGAAAAGGGTGATATCGTGCTGGCGCTTGACCGCTCAGGCACGCCCGTGGCGACGGCAGATGTCATTTCTGTCCTTCTCAACAAGGCCACAAACAGGGTGCCGATAATCTCCATCGCGATTGACAAATCCCTTATCAAGACCGTACGCAATATATGCCCTGCCCCGCCGCCGCCCACAGAGGACGCAAGCATAGTTTGCCGCTGTTCAGACTTGGATATGAACGATATCCGAGAACTTATGGAGCAAGGCTACACATCCGTCGACGAGATGAAGCGCGTTGCCCGCTTGGGTATGGGGCCATGCCAGGGGCGCAACTGCGTACCCATTGTTTTAGGAGAGCTTGCGCGTTACCTTAATAAACCCGTGGCGGATCTTTCGCCCGGTGCTTTTAGGCCAGTTGTTAAGGCGATAAAATTAGGTGAATTGGCGAAATCCGCGAAAGGGAACGAATAATGCAAAAAACAGCTGATATAGTAATCATTGGCGGGGGGATATCCGGCGTAACCATCGGTTATTTTCTCATGAAACACGGCGCAAAAAATGTAGTCATCCTTGAGAGAGATTATCTCGCTGCCGGCGCAACAGGCCGTTGCGGCGCGGGCATACGCCAACAATGGGGCGCAGAGATGAACTGTGTTCTGTCAAAATTCTCCTGCGAATTTTTTGAGAATGCGGCGGATGAACTGGGTTATAGGAGCGATATCGAATTCCACCAAGGTGGGTACATGATGCTTGTTTCATCGCAAAAAGAACTTGAGCAAACAAAGAAAAACATAGCTTTACAAAACAGTTTGGGGATCAATTCGAAACTGCTTAACTTGGATGAAGCGAAGGAAATAGTGCCGATTTTAGACACATCCAGCCTTCTTGCCGCCACTTTCTATAATAAGGATGGCCACCTCAACCCATTCCACACCACACAAGCCTTTGCTGAAGCATTCCGTCGCTTAGGCGGTATGATTTACACTGATACCAATGTTACAAGCATTACGGTGGAAAACGGCCTCGTAACCGGTGTGGGCACAAACGGCGGCCATATCGCCACAAATACCGTCGTAAACGCCGCCGGTGGTTATGCCCAGCAGATTGCGGAAATGGCTAATGTGGAACTGCCGCTCTACTCTGAGAGGCACAACATCCTCGTAACAGAGCCGGTTGCGCCGATCCTTGATCCTATGATAATGTCATTCTCATTAAATCTCTACTGCCAGCAAGTGCCGCACGGCTCGTTCATAATGGGGCGCACCTGCGCCGACCAGCCGCGCGACCTGCGCATAACGCCGGACAGCGAATTCCCAAGGGAAATGGCAAAGACCATCACAAAAATCATGCCGCGCCTAGCTAACCTGCGTATGCTGCGCCAATGGGCTGGCCTGTACAATATGTCACCCGATCACCACCCGATTTATGACGAAACGCCGGTTAAGGGTTTTTACGTCGCCGCGGGCTACTCCGGCCATGGATTTATGATGGGGCCGGCCACGGGGCAAATTATGGCGGAGCTTATACTCGGCCTTACGCCGACATTGCCGTGGCAACGCCTTGGCCTCTCCCGTTTTGAAAAGGGTGACTTAATACACGAACCATCGGTTGTGTAAACATAAAAACAGAAATGGTCATGCCCGGCCATTTCTGTTTTTATAAACAGATATTAACCCATTTATAAGTGTAACTATAAATACAAACTTACAATTGAAGATTGTCTGCCCTTACCAATGTCAACATTGCCTTGAATGTGAATGATTTTAATGTTGATATTCATTTATAAAATAGGTGCTTATATGAGTGATAATATACAAATAAGCAGTAGTAAGCACATACCTGTAAACAAAATAGTTTGAAAAAATTATTCTGATGAAATAGACGGTTAATACATATCAACCTATTTCACCACTAACCCATAACCCCGAAAAACATCCTTCGCGCTTTCAAGCTCAGCCTCCGTCGGCTCGCGGTGGCCGCGCAGCTTGTAATTCAATTGCAAATCATCCCATTTATACGCACCAAGTTGGTGGAACGGCAAAACACCCACGTTCTTCACATTCGCAAGTGTTTTTACGTACTCTGCCATGGCATGCAACTCATCCTCGCTGTCGGTATATCCAGGTATCAGTACGAAGCGTACACGGGTTTCAATCCCCTTCTCTTTCACGTATTCGGCAAACCGTAAGGTTTTATCTATAGAAACCCCGGCGATTTTCTTAAAGGTTTCGGGGTTTCTGCTTTTTACATCAAGAAGCACCATATCCGTATGCGCCAAAATCCTATCCGTAAGTTCATCCGGGTCATCATACCCGGATGTGTCGAGTGCGGTATGAAAACCCTCTTCCTTGCACCCTTCAAAAAATGCCGCCGTAAATTCTTTTTGCATCAGCGGCTCACCACCGGTCAACGTAATGCCGCCGCCGGAGTATTTTATATACGAACGGTATTTTGAAGCATCCTTCACAAGTTCGGAGGCACTCATCACTTCATGCTCTTTACCGTATACACTCCATGTATCGGGGTTGTGGCAATAAATACAGCGGAGCGGGCAGCCCTGCGTAAAAACGACATAGCGAATCCCTGGACCGTCCACCGTGCCGCCGGTTTCTATGGAATGGATTTTACCTATTATGTCCGCCATAAAATACCTTCTGTCAATAATTTATTTTTCCACCATATACATATGTAACAAAATTAAGACAAAGTAACCCACTTTCACTGTCTCGGTCAAATTTGTTATTTAATTTTGCAAAATACGTTTCATATTCCGCATCGCCTTCAATTGGCACACCTTCCATTGAAGAATGATACCGCAACCATTTATCCCGCGTAAAATAAACAGGATTAAGAAATTCACGCATCGTCGGATTTTTGTAAAAAGTATTTATTGTCTTTGTGTACTTCGCAGATAAGCCTTTTTCACTATTATACTCGCTAAACCATAAAATAGTCCGATAAGGTGCAATTACTGTAAGGTTCAACTTGAAAACAAAGACCGTTTTCAAGTTGAACAGCTATATATACTGAAATCACGGTAAAATCAGGCTTACCTATCCGCATACATTCAGCCTTAAATGCTTCCAAATTAAATCGTCTCAATGCCTGTGCGTTTGTAATAATATCAACAGAGTTTTGCGGGAGTTCCGTAGCTTCAGCCATGCCGCAAGTTATTTTTATATTTGAATATTATTCGCATTTTTTATACAATTGTTCACGCATATCCGCATTTGGCTCAACAGCAAACACTTTATATCCATTTTGTGCGATAAGCGTTGTCAGCAGCCCCGTCCCCGCACCGATATCGGCAAATACGGCATTTAACGGCGCAATTATTCTAATATAATCCATAACTTCATTCGGATATCCAGGGCGTGCTTCTGCATATGCTTCCGCTCTATTTGTAAATGCTTCTAGATTTACCATATTAATCTCCAAATATTCAATAGTTTTATAACGAAGCGAGACTTTTTAACCCGGAGATTGCGGATCAAGTTAGAGTAAGTTCAATATCCCGGGTCAAGCCCGGGACACGAACAAACTCTAACTAGTCCGCAATGACGGTGCGAGGCACTGGGATTTCGTTACAAATTTAACGACATTCAAGCGGTATTTTTGAATTAATATCAGATTAAATCAAAAAGTAGTTATAGTTACAACAATACACTCTACCCCAAACTCTCATGGAACGTACGGTGAATAACATCCAATTGCTGCTCTTTTGTCAGCTTTACGAAATTAACTGCATAGCCGGAGACACGTATCGTCAGCTGAGGATATAGCTCCGGTCGCTCCATTGCGTCCATTAGGGTTTCTCTATCAAAAACATTTACATTAATATGATGACCGGAATCGGCAAAATATCCGTCTAAAATACCCGTTAAGCGACCTATACGATCTTCCAGTATCTTACCCAATGCAGATGGTATGATTGAGAATGTATATGAAATCCCGTCCAAGGCGTAAATATAAGGTAATTTTGATACAGAAGCAAGCGACGCAATCGCGCCCTTTTTATCCCGCCCGTGCATCGGGTTTGCGCCTGGGGCAAATGGCTCTCCATCCTTACGCCCATCTGGTGTCGCGCCAGTTTTCTTACCATATACAACATTTGAAGTAATTGTTAGGATGCTTGTGGTTGGTACGGCGTCACGGTATGTTGCGTGTTTTTTAAGGCGCGTCATAAAGTGTTTTAAAACCTCAGAGGATAACATATTCGTAAAATCGTCATTATTTCCGAATGCAGGATACTCACCTTCGATTTCATAATCCACGGCAAGGCCATCCGCATTGCGTATAACCCTAACCTTGGCATTTTTAATTGCGGAAAGCGAATCCACAACCACGGAAAGACCAGCGATGCCCGTGGCCTGTGTACGCAAAACATCCTTATCGTGTAAGGCCATCATCAGGCTCTCATAATTGTATTTATCGTGCATGTAGTGGATAACATTTAGGGTGCTGATATAAAGACCAGCCAACCATTCCAATACCTGCTCAAATCGGCGGGTTACTTGGTCATAATCTAAATAATCGTCAGTAATTGGCGCAAATTCAGGGGCAACTTGTTCTCCTGTTTTTTCGTCCTTCCCACCATTTATGGCGTAAAGAAGTGCTTTTGCCAAATTGGCACGGGCACCAAAAAACTGCATCTGTTTACCAATACGCATGGCCGACACGCAGCAGGCTATGGCATAATCATCACCCCAATGCCCGCGCATCAAATCATCATTTTCATATTGGATCGAGGACGTATCAATAGATACCTTTGCACAGAACTTCTTAAACGCATCCGGCAGGTTTACGCTCCACAATACTGTTAAATTAGGCTCCGGCGCAGGTCCAAGATTGTACAGGGTGTGCAGTACGCGATAACCGGTCTTCGTAACAAGCGTGCGCCCGTCTTCACCCATACCACCGATAACCTCGGTAACCCACGTTGGGTCACC